>CAZTZW010000195.1:0-5708 GCA_964618085.1 uncultured Elusimicrobia bacterium | reverse complement strand
GGCCTGGGGCGAGAACGCGGTGTCGGCGTACCCGTGGGGCGCGCACTACCTGCCGGTGCCGGGGCCGCACGCGCACGAGCTCCGGGAACTGCTGCGCGAGCTGGGCGTGCTGACGGGCGACGGCGTCTACGACGAGCGCTGGCTGTGCCACGCGCCGGAAGAGCGCCTCTTCATCCACGGCCGCTGGCAGGAAGGGCTTTACCCGAGCGACGGCATGACGGCCGGCGACGCGCGCCAGAAGGAGCGCTGGGACGCGCGCATCCGGGCGTACCGCGAAGGCCGCGGCAAGGACGGCCGCCCCCTCTTCGCCATCCCGATGGAGCGCAGCTCGACGGAGCTGGCGGCGCTCGACCGCGTCACCATGAAGGAGTGGCTCGCTCGCGAGGGCTTCACGTCCGAGCGCCTGCTCTGGCACGTCGATTACTCGATGCGCGACGACTACGGCGGCGGTCTCGACGAGGTGTCGGCGTGGGCGGGCCTTCATTACTTCGCCGCGCGCGCCGAGGGCGAGCACGACCGGGTCCTGACCTGGCCCAACGGCAACGGCTGGCTCATCGAGAAGCTCGCCGCGCGGGCGGGCGAGCGCGTGAAAGGCGGTCAAGTCGTGCATCGTATCGTCCCGGACGGCGCCGGGGCCGCCGTGGACGCGCTCGACGCCGCGAGCGGCGAGGTCCGCCGGTGGCGCGCGCGGCGGGTCATCGTCGCCGCGCCGCGCTACGCCGCCGCGCGCCTGGTCCCGGGCGCCTCCGCCGAGGGCTTCGAGTACGCGCCGTGGCTGACCTGCAACCTCACCGTGGAGCGGCCCCCGGACGGCCGGGGCGCGCCGCCCAGCTGGGACAACGTCCTCTATCAAGGGAAGGGGCTCGGATACGTGGACGCCCGGCATCAGGACATCTCGCTCGACCGGCGTTCGACCGTCTGGACGTACTATCATCCGCTCACCGGCGCTCCCGCGGCGCGGCGCCGGGAGGCCTTCGGCTGGGATTGGGAGAAGTGCCGCGACCTGTGCCTGGACGATCTGGCGCGCGCCCATCCCGACATCCGCGAGCGGACCTCGCGACTCGACGCCTGGGTGTGGGGCCACGGCATGATCCTCCCCCGCCCCGGCTTCCTCTCCGGCTCCGCGCGCCGCGCGGCCGCGCGGCCGCTGGGCCCCGTCCACTTCGCCCATTCCGACCTGTCGGGCCTCTCTCTGTTCGAGGAGGCCCATTACCGCGGCGTCTCCGCCGCCAAGGCCGTCCTCGCCGCCATCCGCTGACCCCCCTAAAAAAAGGACCCAAAAGGCCTACATAACGCATAGGCCGTTTGGCCCAGAGTGTGCTAGGCTTTCGGCGCTCCCCGGACCCACGTCAGGGTCCGGACGGGCGGAGGCTTACATGGCGAAATTCCTGATGGCGGTCATGCTGGCGTTGAGCCCGCTGGCCGCGTCGGCGCAGCACAACGTGAAGGCCGGGGTCGAAGACCGGCTCATCGTGGCGTTCAAGCCCGAGGTCCCCGTCGCGGCCCGGCTGAAGGTCCTCGCGGACCATGGCCTGACCGTGCTCGACGAGATCCCGGCCCTGCGGACCTACCTGGTGAAGGCTCCCTCGGGCAAGGCCGTCGGCGCGCTGCGCATGATCTCCTCGCGCCGCGAGGTGCTCCTGGCCGACCACGACCAGTGGCGCCAGTGGATCGAGTCCGCCCCGACCTTCCAGGGAACGCCCCTCCCCTCCCTCGAGGCCGTGATGCCGACGCTCCCGAAGCTGGCGCTCACGCCGGCGTCGGAGCGCGCCGCCGCCGCGAACGCCGAGGCCCCGTGGGGCGTCGCGCGCGTCAACGCGCCGGCCGCCTGGAGCTCCTCGCAGGGCGCGGGCGTCAAGGTCGCCGTCATCGACACGGGCATCGCCCCCGACCATCCCGACCTGCGCGTCGCCGGCGGCTATAACGCCGTCGACAAGAAGCAGCCCTGGCACGACGACCACAGCCACGGCACGCACGTGGCCGGCTCCATCGCGGCCCTGCTCGACGGCAAGGGCGTGGCGGGCGTCGCTCCGCAGGCCTCGCTGTACGCCGTGAAGGTCCTCACCAAGGACGGCGGCGGCAACCTGTTCGCCATCATGGACGGCATCATGTGGACCGGCCAGAACGGCATGCAGGTCGCGAACATGTCCCTGGGCGCCGCGCAGGAGATGCAGATGCTCCAGTACGCGCTGCAGATGGCGCGCAACGCGGGCGTCACCCTCATCGCGGCGGCGGGCAACGACGGCAAGGCCGTCAACTACCCCGCGGCCTACCCCGAGTGCGTCGCGGTGTCGGCCTTGTGCCCTCCCGGCGTGACGAACGCGAAGCTGTGCCCGAACACGAACGAGGGGATCTCCACCTTCTCGAGCCGGGGACCGCAGATCGCGCTCATCGCCCCGGGCGTGAACATCCCCTCCACCGTGCCGCTGTTCGCGGACGCGAGCGGCTACAAGGCGTACTCCGGCACGTCCATGGCCGCCCCGCACGTCGCGGGTCTGGCGGCCTTGGCCGTGGCGCGGGGCGCCAAGGGTCCCGACGCGGTCGCCGCCGCCCTCCGCAACGCGGCGTCCCCGCTCCCGGGTCTCTCGTCCTCCGAGCAGGGCGCCGGCCTCGTCGACGCCGCCCGCATCCGTTAAGCTTCAAAAGGGACAGGCCCTTTTGTAGCTTCAGGCCCCCGCCGGGAGACCGGCGGGGGCCTTCCTTTTTATTGATATCATCGTCGTATGGCCACCGCGACGACCCGTCATCTGACCATCCTGCTGACGGACATCAAGGGCTTCACCGACAAGACCTCCTCGCGCAGCCGCGCCGACATCCAGCGCCTGCTCGACGACCACCGCGACGTGGTCCTGCCCGTGCTCCAGGAGCGCGGCGGCCGGCTGGTCAAGACCATCGGCGACGCCTTCCTCATGGTCTTCGACAGCCCCACCGACGCCGTCCTGGCGGGCACCGGGGCGCAGGCCGCCTTGGCCAAGCGCAACGACGGCCTGCCCGAGGCCGAGCGCATCGAGATCCGCATCGCCATCAACGCCGGAGAGGTGAATCTGGTCGAGGGCGACGTGTTCGGCGAGCCGGTGAACATCACCGCCCGCATCGAGGGCGTGGCCGAGGCCGGCGAGGTCTACTTCACCGAGGCCGTCTATCTCGCCATGAACAAGGCCGAGGTCCCCTCCGCCGAAGTCGGGCTCCTCCAGCTCAAGGGCATCCCCGAGAAGGTCCGCGTCTATAAGGTCCGCCGCGAGACGCCGCTGGGCGTGGGACAGCTCCCCCCCAAGGCCGCGCCCGCCGCCGCCTCGGGCTTCGCCCCGGGCGAGAAGGCTCGCTTCGCCTCGGTCGCGGGCGCCGCTCCGGCTCCTTCCGCGTCCGCCGCGCCCGTCTCCGGCGAGCCGGTCAAGCTCAGCCGCCGCGCGTTCGCGCTGGCCGTCGACGGCATCCTCTGCTCGATCCTCGTGGGCATGCTCTTGGGCGACGACTCCGACTCCGGCGGCATCCGCATCAAGAAGGACATGAAGTCCCGGAAGGGCTCGGCGAGCGTGACCTTGGGCCAGGCGGACAAGCCGGGCATCAACATCACCGGAGAGGACGGCACGCGCGTCACTATCGGAGAAGGCGGCGTGAAGGTGGAGCCGGCCAAGGGCGCGAAGGCCGCGGCCGCCACGTCCATGGTCGCCGTCGACGAGGACGGAAAGAAGGTCTCCATCGGCCCGTCGGGCGTCACGGTCACGGACGCCGACGGCGAGGAAGAGGTCGTCATCCATGAGAAGGACGGCCTGCGCGTCACGGCCCGCGAGGGCAACGGCAAGCGCAGCCTGTTCCCCCTCGGCTGGTTCTTCTACAACTTCCTCTTCGTGTGGCTGCTGGCCGGGACCACCCCGGGCAAGAAGCTCCTGGGCCTGCGCGTCGTCATGGACGACGGCTCCCCCGTGGACGCCAAGCGCGCGGGCATGCGCTCCGTCATGTCCTTGGTCTCAGGTTCCTTGATGATGCTGGGCTACCTTTGGGCCTGGAAGGACGCTCGCCGCCGCACCTGGCACGACTCCGTGGCCGGGACCCGCGTCGCCGCCGAAGCGAAGTAAGCCCGTCGGGATCGGGTCGTTTCCCGGTATAATATAGGCATGTTCACCCCCAAGAAACCCAAGCAGTTCAAGAAGTACAAGAATCTGAGCGGCGCCTCCACGGTCGTCAGCTATGAGATCGCCAAGGACGGCATGATCGTCGTCTTCAAGGACCACTCCGCCTACCGCTACACCAACCAGAGCGCCGATCCCGCCAACATCGCCAAGATGAAGACTCTCGCCAACGCCGGCAAGGGCCTGGGCACCTTCATCACCGCCAACCTGAAAGGCCGCGAACTGCGCCGCGTCCGCTAACGGATAGGGGACAGGCACCTAACCTACGACGTCTGTCCCTTAACCGACGAAGGCCGGGCGCGCGGGATCCCGGCCGTCTCTTTTTGACGGTTGCGGGACAGGGGTTGTCGGTCAGGTGCCGGTCCCCTTTCCGACAGGTTCTTGAGGCAGGCCTCCATCAGGGCCGGGGCGGTGAGGCCGTACTTCTCGTAGAGCTGCTCGGGCGTGGCGGACTCGCCGAAGGAGCGCAGTCCGACGCGCACGACGGGGCAGGCGACGCCGTGCTCGGCGACGGCCTCGCAGACGGCCGAGCCCAGGCCGCCGTGGACGTTGTGGTCCTCGGCGGAGACGAGGCGCTGGCTGTCCTTGGCGAAGCGGGCGACGGCCTCGTGGTCGAAGGGTAGGAGGCTCGACGCGTTGGCGACGCGCACCGCGAAGCCCTTGGCCTCGAGCTGCTTGGCGGCCTCGACCGCGTGCGGGACCGGGCCGCCGGAGGCGATGATGGTGGCCTGGTACTTCGCGGGCTTCTTGGCCGGCTCCCAGAGCACGTCGATGACGCCGGGCTTCCACTTATAGTCGGCGGCGTGGACGTCGGGCATCTTCTGGCGGGTCAGACGGATGTAGACCGGGCCCTTGTGCTCGAGCATCCAGCGCACGGCCTGCTGGGTCTCGACGTGGTCGGCGGGCTGCAGGATGGTCATGTGCGGGAGCGCCCGCATGGCGGCGACGTCCTCCAGTCCCATCTGGGAAGTGCCGTCCTCGCCGATGCCGATGCCGGCGTGCGTGCCGACGAGCTTCATGTTAGTCTGGTTGTAGGCGGCGGAGACGCGGATGGACTCCACGCGGCCGATGAGGAAGCAGGCGAAGGAGGTCAGCACCGGGATCTTACCCGAGAGCGCCAGGCCCGCGGCCATGCCGACCATGTTCTGCTCGGCGATGCCCACTTCGAAGTGGCGAGCCGGGTACTTCTTCATGAACGGCTGGGTCATCGTGGACTTGGAGAGGTCCGCGTCGAGGACGACCACGTTCGGGTTGGTCTCGGCGACCTCGAGGATGGTCTCGCCGAAGGATTCGCGCGTCGCCTTAGCACCCATGTTCGATCTCCTTGCAGGCCTTGTCCGCGTCGTCCTTCTTGGGGGCGTTCCCGTGCCAGGCGATGTTGTGCTCCATGAACGAGACGCCCTTCCCCTTCACCGTGTTCGCGACGATGGCCTGCGGCTTGCCGTTCGACGCGGACCAGGCCTTGACCAGCGCCTTCTCGACGGAGGCGAGGTCGTGGCCGTCGCAGACCTGGACCTCCCAGTTGAAGGCGCGCAGCTTGTCGGCCACGGGCTCGATGTCCATGACCTCCTTCACCGG
>CAZTZW010000194.1:0-5724 GCA_964618085.1 uncultured Elusimicrobia bacterium | reverse complement strand
TCTGTCCCCCTGGTTAACTCGGACACAGAGTGCCTTGGTGGAAGACCATCCGCCAGCGGCCGTCCGTCCTTCTCCAGATGGAGCTGCGGATGGATTCGGCCTCGGGCCGTCCGGGCGCTGCGTGCCGGTGGTACCGGAAGGTCGCCAGGACGACGTCGGGCGACAGCAGCTCGGCGTGGAACTCCGAGAGCGTGCTGTGGGTCGGCGTCTCGGCGCGCAGGGCCGCGATGATGGCGGCCTTGTCGTAGCTGAGACCGTTGCTCGCGAACTCCCGGAAGCCGTCGTCGAGCAGGAGGCCCACCTCGGTCGCCGAACGCCGGACCTCTGGCTCGAGCAGGCGCTTCTCGAGGGAGAGGATGTGCCCTTCGATCGGGTCGATATCCGTCATGCGTCCTCCTGCGCCGCCAGTTCTTCCCACAACGACACCGCATCCGCCAGTTCCTTGCGGTCGGAGGGTCCGGTGAACTCCTCGGGGCGCGTGTCGCGCAGGTGCCGCAAAGCCGCCAAGGTCGCCAGGCGCTGACGCCGGTCGAAGCGCTCGAAGTTCGGGCTCTTCAGGCCCTGGAACGTCGCGTGGAACATGAACTGCTGGAGGCAGCCCGAGCCGGGCTCCAGCGCCAGGCGGATGAGGCCGCGGAAGTAATAATGGAACGCCTCGGGCAGCGCGAAGGCGAGCGGGTCCCAGCCCGGGTTCTCCAGCACGGCGGCGGGGACGTCCTCGGGCGTGTGTTGGCGCAAGGTCTCGTCGTGCTCCGCGGACTCCTCGGAGCGGTCGGCGTCCGTGAAGGCGTCGGGGCGCTCCACCGCGCCGAACGCCTTCCATACGACCTCAGCCAGTTCGCTGTCGGTCATCCCGCGGATTATAGGATGGAAACCGACCCATCGCCAGGCTATACTGCGCGGATGCCGCTCAGCGCGCTCGCAGTCCTGGCCGCCTTCATCGCCGCGGCCGAGCCGGAGCCGCCGGCGAAGGAGGAGTACGCGGCCGTCGAGGCGGACTTCGTCCTCTTCGAGCGAGGGCTCGCGGACGCGGAGAAGCTGGCTCCGCGCCTGTTCCCGCGGGGGCTCGACCGCGTGGACGCCGTGCTCTACGATACGGGCGCCATCTACATCTACACGCGCGAGGGGAAGTACCCGTATCCCGAGGTGAAGCGGCCCGGCGGCTGGAAGGTGTACCGCGCGCCGCACCGGCGCAAGCCCACGGAGAGGGAGATGGCGAAATGCTCGGGCGGGCTGGGGTCGGTGCCGGAGGCGTTATGGACGGCCCTGCCGCGGCGGTGGTTCGCCTGCTCGGTCTGGGGCGCGTTCGGGCGCGTGCAGGCCGAACGGCGCAGCATCTACCGCTTCGAGCAGGGCTACCTGGCCACGGTGACGCACGAGTTGGGCCACCAGTACCACCATAACCGCTTCGACGCCGACGAGGTCATGCTCGACCTGGAGCGGCGCATCAAGATGATGACGCTGGATCCGGTCGTGGACCCCCAGAAAGCCTGGGGGGAGGCGTACGCGGCCTGGGCGGAAGGCATGGCCGCGCGTGAGCTTTATCCCGCGCATTGGAAGCGGATGAAGGAGAGAGCCGCGTCCGGGCGCCGCGACGACGCCTGGGGCCACGAAGCGGGCCTGCGCGCCGCCGTGGCGCGGATCGAGGAAGAAGCGGCCGCGCGCTAGCGGTCGGGGTACGAGGGCTTCGCGTCGACGACGACCTCGAGGTCGACCTTGTGCTCGCCGCGCAGGACGGTGATGGGGAGCTTCTGGCCGGGGACGGTGCGCGCGAGGGCGGCGGCGAGGGACTTGGCGGCGTCCTCGCCGCCTTCCAGCAAGGGGGCGCCGCCGATGCCGATGATGAGGTCGCCGCGCAGGAGGCCCGCCTTCTGGGCGCCGGAGTTCCCGTAGACGTACTCGACGACCAGGCCGGCCTCGGGCTTGAGCGGGTCGGAGAGGTTGATGGCCACGCCGATGCGGCCCGAGTCGATGTTGCGCAGGGCGGCGAACTGGGCCACGGTGCGCAGGAGGTCCTGGCTCGTGATCGAGAAGCCCAGGCCCACCGAGCCGCCGGTGGGCGTCTTGATGGCGGTGTTGATGCCGATGACCTCGCCGGCCTCGTTGAACAGCGGTCCGCCGGAGTTTCCCGAGTTGATGGAGGCGTCGGTCTGGATGTGGGCGACGTACATGTTCAGGTGGCGGCCCAGGCCGCTGACGATGCCGCGGGTGACCGTCTTCTCGAGTCCGAGCGGGTAGCCGATGGCGAGGGTCTCGTCGCCCACGCGCGGCGCGGTCTTGGAGATGGTCAGGGCCTTCCAGGCGCCGCCCGGGCGGCGCGGCAGCTGGAGCAAGGCGATGTCTTTGTCGTGGTTGACGGCGATGACCTTCGCTTTGAGCGGGGGCGCGCCGGGGATGTCCACCATGACGATGCCGCCGACGGGCGTGGCGCCGACGACGTGGGCGTTGCTGACCGCCAGGCCCTGCGGGCTGATGATGAAGCCGGTGCCCAGGCTGTTGCCGGTGCGCACGCGGAACACCGAGGGCGCGATGCGGGCGACGACGTCGGCGCGGGATTCCTTGACCGTGGGCGCCGGCTCGGTGGTCGTCGGGGCGGCGGTCGTCAGCGGCGTCGCCGGGGCGACGTCGTGCGCGAGGATGGTCGCGGCGGGACGGGCCGTCTTCCAGCCCGCCAGGGTCGGGGACTGGCCCGCGTGCTGGGCCGCGCCGAAGACCAGGCCCGCGGCGAGGGCGGCGATGGAGAGGGAGGCGGCGCCGCCGGTGAACAGGCCTTTCTTGGCCGCCGCCGCGTCTTTGCGGTGGGCGAGGTAGTTGTAGAGCAGGAAGACCATGCCGCCGATGGAGGCGAGCAGGCCGTAGGCCGTCGCGAGGCCGGGCATGCCGAACGCCAGCAAGAGCGGGGCCCCGAACATCGCCAGGTTGAAGGTCAGGTGGGCGGCGATGGAGGGCCAGAGGCTCTCGCTCTTGTAGGCGATGCGCGTGAGGATGAGGCCCAAGGTGAACTGGACGAAGAACACGTAGGGGTCCACGCCCCAGGCGCCGAAGTGCGCGTAGGCGAAGGAGTAGGCGGCCATCACCGCGGCGACGGGATAGGCGTACCAGGCGACCGTGCCGCCGATGAGGCGCAGGACGCCTTGGACCATGCCGCGTACGCCGGCGTGGTTGGGGATCTTGTCCATCTGGGCGGCGAGCCAGTGCGTGAACGGGCGCGTGAGCGCCAGCGCGACGAAGGCAGGCAGGAAGGAGAGGACGCGGTAGGAGACTTCCTCCATGCCGACCATCAGGGGCAGGCTCATGCCGAGGAAGGCGCCCGGCGACGAGGAGAAGGACATCAAGGCGAAGGCGGCGACGCCGCCGTAGACGAGGGCTTTCGCCAGGCGCTCGCGGCGGGAGAAGAAGCCGCGGGCGGTGAGGGACTTGATCAGGGGCTTGGCCGCGAACCCGGCCGCGGCGACGGCGAGCAAGGGCAGACCGAGGAAGGAACCCGGGCTCAGGCTCAAAGCGGCCGCGATGTCCGTGGGGCCGAGTTTGGTGAGCAAGGCCACCCGGCCGAAGGACTCGAGCATCTGGTCGCCGAGCAAGGAGGGCCAGGCCACGGCGGCGAGCACGGGACGCAGAGCGAGGTCGTAGAGGGCGACGATGCCGACCATGTTGAGGCCCCACTTCAGGCCGTAGCCGGCCTTCTGGGTCCCGGTCATCGGGCCGATGGGCTTGGGGCCGCCGAAGGGGTCCTGGTCCTGGCTGCGCTTCTCGACGTGCTTGTTGAAGCGGTTCAGGGCCCACTGTCCGACGCCGTTCTTGACGGAGGCCGCCGGGACGAGCGTCTCGCCGGACTTGGGCGCGCTGCCGTCGAAGAGGCCGCGGGAATCGTCCTGGTCGAGGCCCGGGAAGACGCCGTTGCGCGGCAGGCCGCGCGCGAGCAGGGACTTCAGGCCGCCGAGCAAGGTGCGGCGCTCGGCGGGGGCGGCCGCGACGGGAGCCTCGGCGGAGGGCGCGGTCTCGGAGGCGGCGGGGAGGGCATCGGGCAAGGCGTCGGGGGCGGCCTTCGGCGCGCCCGGGGTCTGGGGGGCGTCGTTGGGCGCGGCCAGGGCGATGGCCGGGGCCAGGACGACGGGCGCGCCCGTCACGCCCGAGAGGCCGGACAGCGACGGCGCGGCGACGGACAGGGAGAGGGGGGCGACGGCGCCGGCCGTGAAGCCCGGCAGGCCGACTTTCGCGACGACCGGAGAGGCGCCGACGGGGGCCGTCTTGACGACGATGGCGTAGGCGTCGCGCGGCGCCAGCGAGACGAGTAGAGAGAGGATGAGGCTGGTCGCGACGGCCCGGCGGGCTTTTTGCATCATGAGCCCAGTGTAGCGTTTCTCCTCGGAAACGGCCGGGGTCATAGGTCCCAGGATGCGTCCCGCAGGGGACCCGTCCCGGGAGACCCCATGGGCCTACCCCCTCGAACTCGCTATAATCGGCCCCATGGCAAAGACGACCTGGCGCGTCTACGAATACGAGAAGTGCTCGACCTGCCGCAAGGCGCTGAAGTTCTTGGACGGCCGCGGCATTCCTTATAAAAGGGTGCCCATCGTGGAGCAGCCGCCCACCAAGAAGGAGCTCCAGGCCATGCTCGACCACGGCATCGAGCTCAAGAAGCTGTTCAACACCTCCGGCGTCCTGTACCGCGAGCTCAAGGTGAGCGAGAAGCTCCCGGGCCTGTCGACCGACGAGGCGCTGTCCTTGCTCGCCAAGCACGGCAAGCTGGTCAAGCGACCGTTCGTCCTGCTCGAGGACCGCGGCCTGGTCGGCTTCAACGAAGCCGAGTGGAAGGCCGCCGCGGCGTGATATTGGATATACTGGCCGCATGAAGGGCACCAAGCCGGGGGCCACGCACGTGACCGGGCCGGGCGGCCGCGACGCGGCGCGCTTCGCGAACTGGTATCGCGCCCGCGTGATCGAGCAGTGGTCTCGGCTCGACTTGAAGGCGCTCTCCCGCCTGGCGGCTCTGGTCGAGAAGGCCCAGGCCAAGGGCCGCTTCATCTGGGTGTGCGGCAACGGCGGCTCGGCGTCCACCGCCAGCCACGTCGGCTGCGACCTCGGCAAGACGGCGGCCGTGAAGGGGCGCAAGCCCCTGAAAGCGGTGAGCCTGGCCGACAACGCCGCGTTCATGACGGCGGCGGCCAACGACCTGTCGTTCGACGCGGTCTTCTCCCGCCAGCTGGAGAACGTCGTCGCCAAGGGCGACGTCGTCCTGCTCATCAGCGGGTCCGGCAACTCCAAGAACCTCCTCGACGCGGCGCGCCTGGCGCGCAAGAAGGGCGCGACGGTGTTCTCCTTGCTCGGTTTCGACGGCGGCAGGCTCAAGGCGCTCTCGCACGACCACCTGCTCGTGCCCAGCGACCAGTACGGCGTGGTCGAGGACCTGCACATGTCCATCGCCCACATCCTGACCTTCTACCTCAAGCAGAAGGCGTGATACCGGCCCTCATCGTCGCCGGCGGGCGCGGCGTGCGCATGGGCGCGGCGACCGACTCCGTGCCCAAGCCCATGATCGCCGTGGGCGGCAAGCCCATGCTGGAGCGCCAGCTCGAGAGGCTGAAGACGGCCGGCTACCGCGAGGTCCACCTGTGCCTGGGCTACAAGGCGCAGGCCGTGAAGGACTATTTCGGCGACGGCGCCCGCTGGGGCGTGAAGCTCCGCTACCACGTCGAGGCCGCGCCGCGCGGGACCGCCGGCTGC
>CAZTZW010000193.1:0-5729 GCA_964618085.1 uncultured Elusimicrobia bacterium | reverse complement strand
CTGGGCGTGCGCTCGCGCGGCGCGCTGCTCGGCCTGCTCGTCGCCGCGGCCTACGTCGCGGCGCGCCGTCTGGGCGCGCGCAAGGGCGCGTTGCTGCTGGGCGCGCCGCTGGCGCTGGCGCTGCTCGTGCCGGCCTCCCGGGACCTCCTCCTCAAGAAGGACTCGCGCCATCGATGGGGACGCGCGGATCAGTGGCGCGCCGCGGCCGCCGCGGCGTCGGACGCGCCGCTGCACGGATGGGGGCCGGGCGGCTACCGCCTCGGTTATCTGCGCCACCCGGTGCCCGGGCCCGGCGCCGTCCGCTACAACCTGGCGAGCGACTACGCGCATTCCGAGCCTCTCCAGGCGGCCGCGGAGACGGGCTGGGCGGGGCTGGCCTTGTGGCTGCTGGCCTTCGTCATGACGTTGGCGGCGCTCCTTCGTCCCGGCGCCGACCCGGCCTCGGCCGGCGCGGCGGCGGCGTCGGCGGGCATGGCGGCGATGCTGCTCGTCGACAACGTCCTGCAGGTCCCCGCGTTGGGACTGCTCTTCTTCTCCGCTCTCGCCTGCGCCGGCGCGCCGGCGCTGCCGTGGCGGCTCGTCGCGCCGAGGCTGGCGCTGCTGCCGGTCGGCGCCCTCGTCGCGCTGGGCCCGCTGGCGGCGCTGGCGCGGGAGTCCGACGGGGGCCGGACGCGCGAGGAGCGCGTCTGGCTCAAGTCGCACGCGCTGGCCTTCTACCCGGCCGACCCCGAGCTGCGCGCCCAGGCGGCGCTCCTATACGAGGAGGGGGGCGCCTTGGCGGGCGCCGACGAGCAGTGGGCGCTCGCCGAGCGTTCCGCTCCCTATAACGCCGTGTACGCGTTCCGCCGGGCGCTGCTCGCGCAGCGGCGCGGCGACTGGGCCGAGGCCGAGCGCCAGTACGCGCGCGCGTCGGAGCTCGAGCCCGCGTTCCGCGACGCGCGTCTGGGCCGGGCCGTCGCGTTGTGGGGCTCCGGCAGGCCCGCGGAGGCGCGCGCCGAGCTCGCGGCGGCGAAAGCCCTGGCGGATCCGGGCCCGCAAGGTTATGCTTATGCGGACATCGTCGCGTCGCGCGACCCGGCGGCCGCGGCGCGCGTCGAAGCTCTGCTGAAGAAGCCGTCGCCTCCCAAGAAGTAAGCGTCGACATGGATCCCTATCTCTTCCTGCGGGACCTCGCCCTCGTCACCAGCCTCGCGGCTGCGGTCCTGCTCGTCTTCCGGCGCCTCGGCTGGCCGCCCGTGCTGGGCTACCTCGCGGCCGGCCTCATCATCGGTCCGCACACGCCTCCCTTCGTGCTCGTCGCCGACCCGCGCAGCCTCGAGGCGCTCGCCGAGATCGGCGTCGTGTTCCTGCTCTTCGCGCTGGGGTCGGAGTTCAACTTCCAGCGTCTGGCTCGCGCGGGCGCCAAGGCGCTCGTCTGCGCGGCGCTGGAGGCCGGCGCCATCATCTTCGCGGGCTGGGCGTTGGGCACGGCCCTGGGCTGGCCGGACAAGGACGCGCTCGTCCTCGGCGGCGCGGCGGCGCTGGCCAGCACGGCCATCGTGGCGCGCACCCTGCTCGAGCGCGCGCACTCGCCCGCGGGCTGGGAGGAGCTCGTGGCCGCGGTGCTCATCGCCGAGGACATGATCGCCGTCCTGCTCATCGCCTTCGTCGCGGCGCCCGGGGCGGCGTCGGACATGGGCGACGCGGCGGCCCTGGCCGGGCGCTTCGCGGGCCTGTGCATGCTCGTCGGCGTGGCCGGCGGAGTGCTCATCCCCCGCCTCCTCGCCTTGGCCGACCGCAGCGGCATGGACGAGGTCCGCTCGCTGTGTCTCATCGGCCTGTGCTTCGGCGTGGCGACCCTGACCCACCTGTTCGGCTTCTCGGCCGCGCTGGGCGCCTTCCTCGCGGGCGCGGTGGCCTCGCTCGGAGGCAACACCGCCAAGCTCCACGAGACCGTGGCCCCGTTCCGGGACGTGTTCGGGGCCGTGTTCTTCGTCTCCATCGGCATGCTCATCGACCCGCGCTGGCTGTGGCAGAACTGGCAGGTCGCGTTGGCGGCGGCGGCGGGGCTCGCGGTGGTGCGCCTGGGCGTCAACGTCGGCGCCTTCGTCGCGGTGGGCGCCGGCGCGGTGACCGCGGCGCAGGCGTCCTTGGCCATGCTGCCCATCGGCGAGTTCTCCTTCATCCTGGCGCAGACCGCCAAGCGTTCGGGCGCCACGACCCAGCCCGTCCACGAGCTGGCGGTGGCGTTGTGCCTGACGACGACCATGCTCTCCGCTTTCGCGATGCCGCGCGCCGGCGAGGCGCGCTTGCGCGGGCTCGTCCCGGCCTTCGTGGAGCGCGCGCTCGCCGCCTACGGCCGCTTCCTGGCCGGCCTGGGACCGCGCGGGCGCGCCGGCGTGGGCTGGAGCCTGGCCAAGCCGTCCTTGCTCCAGCTGGGCGCCAACGCCTTGCTCGTGGCGGGCATCGCCTTGGTCGGCGCGGGCTTCGGGCCCCTCGTGCAGGCCGACGCCGCGTACCCGGGCCTGCTGTGGCTCACGGTGTCGGCCCTCTCGATGCCGTCCATCATCGCCATCGCCCGCAAGGCGCAGGCCATCGCCCTCATCGGCCTGGAGACTGCCCTGCCCAGCGCCGACGGCAGCGCCTTCATCGAGCGTCGCCCGCGCCTCGGGCGGGCCGTGCCCGTCGTCGCCTCCGCCGCGGCCGTGGCCGGCTACGTCGTCTTGAGCCGGCCGCTGCTGCCCGACGGGACCGCCGGGCTGGGCGCGCTGGCGGCCGCGGCGGCGGGCTCGGTGCTGCTGTGGCGCAGCCAGACCCGCCTCTACTCCATCGTGCAGTCGGCCCTGCGCGAGAACATGGCCCGCGCCGAGCACGGCTCGGCCGAGCACGCTTTGGCCGCCCTGGCCACGTCCCACGACCCGGGCCAGCTGAAGCTCCACGACCTGACGGTCCGCCCGGACTCCTGGTGCGCGGGGCGCACCTTGCTGGAGACCGAGCTGCGCTCGCGCACCGGCGTCATGGCCCTGCGCATCGCGCGCTCCGGCGGCAAGCCCGTCGTCCCCGGGCCGGACGCGCGCCTGCAGCCGGGCGACCGGCTGACCTTGTTCGGCGAGCCAGCGGCGCTCGACGAGGCGCGCCGCCTGCTCGCCTCGGGCCCCGCCGTCTAGCGCCGCCGTCTGATATAATCACGGCCGCGCATGGACCACCAGCAGGTCTCTCTCCTTAAGGACATCGGTCTAGGCATCGTCTTCGCCGCCGCGGCCTCTCACGCCGCGCGCCTGCTCAAGCAGCCGCTCATCCTCGGCTACGTGCTCGGCGGCGCCCTGCTCGGCTCCCAGTTGGGTTTCGGCCTGGTCACCAACGCCGACAGCGTCCACCTCATCTCCGAGATCGGCCTCATCTTCCTTCTCTTCATCATCGGCCTCGAGATCGACCTGCGCGAGCTGGCGAAGATGGGGCGCACCATGGCCGTCATCGGCCTCGTGCAGTTCGCGGGCTGCGTCGCGCTGGGGCTGGCCTTCTTCAAGCCCCTCGGCTTCGCTCTCGGCGGGGGCCGCTTCGACCTGCTCTACCTGGCCGTCGCGCTGGCGCTGAGCTCGACCCTCATCGTGGTCAAGCTCCTCGCCGACAAGTTCGAGACGACGACGGTGGCCGGCCGCCTGACCATCGGCATCCTGGTGCTCCAGGACCTGTGGGCCATCGCGTTCATGGCCTTCCAGCCCAACCTGCTCTCGCCCCAGCTCGGCAGCATCCTGCGCTCCGTCGGGCAGGGCGCGGTCCTCGTCGCCGCCGCCTTCCTGGTGAGCCGCCACGTCCTCTCGCGCCTGTACAAGGCGGCGGGCAAGAACCCGGAGCTGGTCCTGCTCACCTCGATGGCCTGGTGCTTCCTCATCTGCGGCCTGGCCGAGGAAGCGGGCCTCTCCAAAGAGATGGGCGCGCTCATCGGCGGCATGAGCATCGCGGCCTTCCCGTACGGCGTCGACGTCATCTCGAAGATCGGCGGCATCCGCGACTTCTTCGTGACCTTGTTCTTCGTCGCGTTGGGCCTGCAGGTTCCCAAGCCCACGGCGGCCGTCCTGACGCTCTCGGCGGTCATCGTCGCCTTCGTCTTCGGCAGCCGCGTGCTCACCGTCGCCCTGACGGCCCGCTGCATGGGCATGGGCCTGCGCACGGGCCTGGTCTCCGCCTCGAACCTCTCGCAGATCAGCGAGTTCTCCCTGGTCATCCTGGCCCTGGGCAAGGGCTACGGCCACATCGGCGCGGACCTCCAGGCCCTCGTCCTCACGTCCATGCTGCTGGCCTCGGTGACGTCCACCTACATGATCCTCTTCAACGACCGCATCGCGCGCGGCATCATGAGGCTCCTCACCCGAGCGGGCCTCCAGGAGCTGTGCGAGGCCGAGCCCCATGGGCATTCGCACGCGGCCCGCGACATCGTCCTGCTCGGCTGCTTCCGCGCCGGCGAGGTCCTCGTCGACGAGATCCACCGCAACGCGCCCGAGCTCAAGGACCGCGTCCTCGTCGTGGACTACAACCCCGCCATCCGCCAGAAGCTGGTCGCGCGCGGCTTCCACTGGGTGTATGGCGACCTGGCGCATCCCGAGACGCTCAAGCACCTGGGCGTGGAGGGGGCGTCCGTCGTCGTCTGCTCGGTGCCCGACGTGTTCCTCAAGGGGACGAGCAACCAGAAGCTCCTCGGCCATCTCAAGAAGATCGCGCCGCGGGCGCGCTGGATCATGACGGCCGACGAGCCGTCCGCCGCGAAGGCGCTGCGCGACGCCGGGGCGCACGACGCGGTCACTCCCGCGGAGCTGGCGGGGGGGAAGTTCTTCGAGCTGCTCCGTTCGTCCATGCCGGCTTGACGATTGAAAGCCTGGCACTGCGGCCCGCGAGTATGCTAGGATTCCAGTAGCCATGGGACGCCCGAAGCGCATCGAGTTCGCCGGAGCCTGCTACCTCGTCGTACTGCAGGGCAACAACCGACAGGACCTGTTCCTGTCCAACCAGGACCGCCGCCAGTTCCTCTCCCTGCTGCGCGCGTACAAGGACCGCTACGGCCTGAAGGTCTTCTCCTACAGCCTCCTGGGCAGCTCGGTCAACCTCCTCATCGAGACTTCCGGCCCCAACCTCTCGACGGTGATGCAGGGCTTCAACACCCAGTACACCAAGTACTTCAACGCCGCGCACAACACGAGCGGCCACGTCTTCGCGGGCCGCTACAAGGCCTACCTCATCGAGAAGGAGACGCACCTGGCCGAGATGACGCGCTACGTCCACCTCGCCTGCGTGCGCGACGCACTCAAGGACAAGCCCTGGCGCTACCAGTGGTCCTCCTGCGCCGCCTACGTCGAGGCCGAGCACAAGGAGCCGCTCGTGGACTCCGACGTCATCCTGCGCAAGTTCGGCAACCTGCGCATCAAGCAGTCCGTGCGCTACCTGCAGTACATCAAGGACCGCATGAAGACCGCCGGCGACCAGGTGCTCCCCATCGTGGGGGGCGTCGCCATCGGCTCCGAGGCCTTCCTGAACAAGCTCTCCGCTCACCGCGACGCCCCGGTCGTCCCCCGCGCCGTCCCGGTGGAGGCCGCCCGCAAGATCATCACCGAGGTCGCCCTGCGCCACGGCGTCGCCGAGGATAAGATCCTCTCCCGCGTCCAGTGGCGCGAGGTCTCGGCCGTCCGCCGCGAAGCCGTCCACCGGGTCTGGAAGGAGACCCGCATGGGCGTTTCCGAACTGGCCAGGCTCTTCCA
>CAZTZW010000192.1:0-5733 GCA_964618085.1 uncultured Elusimicrobia bacterium | reverse complement strand
GGCCGTCGTAGAGCGTGATGCGGCAGTCGTCGGAGGGAAGGTACTTCTCCGGGATGCCCTGGTCCTTGAGGTGCTTCTTGGCCTCGCGGACCTTCTCGTGGATCTCGTCCTCGGTGGCCGAGTCGAAGACCGGGTTGATGGTCTGCACGCCGAGCGTGTGCGCCGCCCAGCCGAGCATGGTCTCAAGAAGCTGGCCGACGTTCATGCGCGAGGGGACGCCGAGCGGGGAGAGGACGACGTCGAGCGGCGTGCCGTCCGGCAGGAAGGGCATGTCCTCCTCGGGGAGGACCTTGGCGACCACGCCCTTGTTGCCGTGGCGGCCGGCCATCTTGTCGCCGACCTGGATCTTGCGGCGGGAAGCGATGTAGACCTTGACCACCTTGTTGACGGTCACGGCCAGGTCGTCGCCCTGCTTGACGTTCTCCTTCTCGCGGGCGGCGTCATTGCGGAGCTTCTCTTCCATCGCCTCGTAGAACATCTCGAGGCGCTCCTTCTCGTCCTTGCGCTTGGAGGCGGAGACGTTCTCGAGGGCCTCGAAGCTCTCCTTCTTATGGAGCTTGAGGGACGCGAGATCGGCGTCGAGCTTGTCCTGGATGGCGTCGAGCTTCTTGCGCTCCTCGCCCTTCGCGAGCTTCTCGCGGCGGACGAACACGCGGGTGCCGATGACCTTGCCGGACACGCCCGGGGGGACGCGCAGCGAGGCGTCCTGGACGTCCTCGGCCTTCTTGCCGAAGATGACCTTCAGCAGGCGCTCCTCGGGGGTGAGCTGCTGCTCGCCCTTGGGAGTGACCTTGCCGACCAGGATGTCGCCCTGGCGGACGTTGGTGGACGGGACGACGACGCCGAGCTCGTCGAGCGACTCGAGCGCGTCGGTGCCGACGTTCGGGATGTCGCGGGTGATCTCTTCCGGCCCGAGCTTGGTGTCGCGGGCCTCGATCTCGAACTCCGAGATGTGGATGGACGTGAACACGTCCTCCTTCACGAGCCGCTCCGAGAGGAGGATGGCGTCCTCGAAGTTGTAGCCGTTCCACGGCATGAAGCCGACGAGGAGGTTGCGGCCCAGCGCGAGCTGGCCGTCGGCGCACGCGGAGCCGTCGGCGAGCACGTCGCCGGCCTTGATCGCGGTGCCGGTGACGGCCGTCGCGGTCTGGTTGATGCAGGTGTCCTGGTTGGAGCGGGTGTACTTGCGCAGCTTGTAGAGGTCGATGGCTTCCTCGCCCTTCTTGGGCGAGTCGGCCGCGACCGCGATGAGGTCGCCCGAGGAGTGGATGACCTTGCCGGCGCGCTTGGCGGTGATGCAGGCGCCGGAGTCCTGAGCGACGGGCGCCTCCATGCCGGTCGCCACGAGCGGCGGGGCGGGCTGCAGGAGAGGGACGGCCTGGCGCTGCATGTTCGAGCCCATCAGGGCGCGGTTGGCGTCGTCGTGCTCGAGGAACGGGATGAGCGCGGCGGCGACGGACACGAGCTGCATGGGCGAGACGTCCATGTAGTCGACGCGGCTGGCCTCGACGACCGGGAAGTCGCCGCGCGAGCGCGAGGAGACGGAGTCGGAGGTGATGCGGTCCTTGTCGAGCGGGGTGTTGGCCTGGGCGACGATCTGGCCGCTCTCGGCGTCGGCGTTCAGGTACTCGACCTCGCCGAGCTTGCCCTTCACCACGCGGCGATAGGGCGACTCGATGAGGCCGAACTCGTTGATCTTGGCGTAGGACGCGAGCGACACGATGAGGCCGATGTTCGGACCCTCGGGCGTCTCGATGGGACACACGCGGCCGTAGTGCGTGTAATGGACGTCGCGGACCTCGAAGCCGGCGCGCTTGCGGTTAAGACCGCCCGGTCCGAGCGCGGAGAGGCGGCGCTTGTGGGTGATCTCCGAGAGCGGGTTGATCTGGTCCATGAACTGCGACAGCTGGGAGGTGCCGAAGAACTTGCGGATGATGCCGACCAGCGGGGCCGTGTTCAGGAGGTTGCGGGGCGTCAGCATCGACTTGTCCTGGACGGACATGCGGTCGCGGATGACGCGGGACATCTGGGCCAGGCCGACGCGGATCTGGTTCTCGAGCAGCTCGCCCACGCCGCGGACGCGGCGGTTGCCGAGGTGGTCGATGTCGTCGAGCTTGACGGGGAAGTTCTTGTCGAGCAGGCTGGGCACGGCGCCCTTCCACGCGGAGACCGCGTCGGAGAAGTCGAGGAAGGAGAAGCGGTCCTTCTTGAGGCCCTGCTTGGTCACATCGAGGTCGTCGTCGCCGTCCTTCTCGTGGAGATCGATGACGGGCATCTTGCTCTCGAGGGATTCGCCGTTGACCTTCTTGGCGTAATCGTTGAAGAAAGCCTTGTAATCGGACAGGCCCTCGTACTGCGCGCCGCGCACGGGCATCGGCGAGGTGCGCGGGGCGCCCTCGTTGAGATGCGTGACGCCGGCGTTGAGCGAGATGATGTACTGCATCGTCGCGATGACGTCTTCCAGGCACAACGTGCGGCGCGTGAAGGACGGGAGCGCGAAGTGCTTGTGCTTGCGGCTGTCGGGGCGCGGCAGCACGTCGCGGCGCGTCGCGAGCTTCCAAAGGTAGTGGTGCAGCTTGACGGCGACCTTGTGCCGGCCGACCTTGGAGAGGTCGTACTTGCGCAGGTTCTTGAAGATGAGGTTGTCGAGGTATGCCTCGGCCTGTCCGGGGACGATGAACTCCTGGCCGCGGAGCTTCTTGTAGATGTCCTGCTGCGCTTCCTTCACGGACTTGATCTTGTCCTTGCGCAGGGTCTCGAGGATGGTTGGGTCGTCCTTCTCAGGGTCGCCGGAAAGGACCTTGATGGACCCGATCTTCTTGTCCAGCATCCGCTTGATGGCTTCGTGCGTGACCTTCTTGCCGGCCTCGAGCAGGACTTCGCCCGTGGACTGGTCGACGACGTCCTCGCAGGAGATGCGGTGCAGCAGGCCTTCCATCGTCGTCGGGCCGACCTCGATGGTCTCGTAGGGGTAGAAGATCTTGAGGATGTCCGCGTCGGACTCGATGCCGCAGGCGCGCAGGAACGCCGTCGCCTCGAACTTCTTCTTGCGGTCGCTGCGCACGAACAGGACGTTGTTGAGGTCGAACTCGAACTCGATCCAGGCGCCGCGGTACGGGATGACCTTGGCGAGGAAGAGCTTCTTGCCGAGGGCGGAGATCTTCTTCTCTTCGTCCTCTTCGAAGATGATGCCGGGAGAGCGGTGCAGCTGGGAGACGACGACGCGCTCGGCGCCGTTGATGATGAAGGACGCGGTGTCCGTCATGATCGGGATCTCGCAGAGCACGACTTCCTGCTCGACGATCTGCTTCAGCTTGCCGGAGGGCTGGCGGGAGGAAAGGCGGAGGATGGCCTTGAGCGGGCGAGACCAGCTGCTGTCGTGGTCCTGCGCCTCTTCGGGGGCCGCGTAGCGCGGCTCGCCGAACTCGTAGCGCACGAAATCGAGGACCATGGAGCCGTCCGTCGACTCGATGGGGAAAACGTCCAGGAACGCGGCCTGGAGACCGAGGAGCTTGCGCTCCTCCGGCTCGACGCCGAGCTGCATGAACTCGCGGAACGAGTTGGTCTGGAGCTCCAACAGGTCGGGCATGGCCATCGCCTGAGGGATCTTGCCGAACTTGACTTGTTTCATGTTCGCTCTCTCGTTCCTATAGCTTTCGTTCGCTGAAGACAAAAAAACACCTCGACCGCCCCCTCCTCTCGGAGGGGGCGGTCTTAGGTTCTTGATTTACCGCGTGAACGGCATTACTTGAGCTCGACGGTGGCGCCCGCTTCGACGAGCTTCTTCTTCATCTCTTCGGCGGCGGCCTTCGCCAGGCCTTCCTTCACGGCCTTCGGCGCGGCCTCGACGAGGTCCTTGGCTTCCTTCAAGCCGAGGCCCGTGAGCTCACGGACGACCTTGATGACGTTGATCTTGTTGGTGCCGGCGCCGGTCATGAAGACGGTGAACTCGGTCTTCTCTTCGGCGGCTCCGGCGGCGGGACCGGCGGCGGCGCCGCCCGCGACCATCACGGGACCGGCGGCGGCGGCCTTCACGCCGAACTTCTCCTCGGCGAGCTTGACGAACTCAGCGGCCTCGAGGACGGTCAGCTGGCCGACGGCGTCGACGAGCTGCGCGGGCGACAACTTGGTGGTGCTCATTTCATTTCTCCTTTTTCTGACAGCGCCCTTTTGGGCTTTACCCCCTTACGGGGACTGCCGACCGTTTTTATTAGGCGGCGGCCGCGCCCTGCTTCTTGAGTTTGTCCTCGAGGGCCTTCACCACGAGCACGGCGTCGCGGGTCGGAGCCTGGGCGATGGCCACGGTCTGGCTGACCATCGTGTACACGAGATTGACGGCCTTGCCCAGGAGCTCCTGGCGCGAAGGCAGCTTGGAAAGGGTCTCGCACTCGGCGGGCGTCATCCACTTCTTGGAGATGAAGCCGGAGCGGACCTTGAGCTTGGGGAACTTCTTGCCGAGGGTCGCGAGGACCTTGGCGGGCGCGACGGGATCGTCGTTGTCCGAGATGATGAGGCCGACGGGGCCCTTGAGCATCTTGGGGTCGACGCCGTCGATGCCGGCGTTCTTGAGCGCGTACTTGACCAGCGAACTCTTGACGACGGCGTGGCGGCACTTCAAGGGCTTGAGCTGCGAGCGGAGCTCGTCGAGCTCCACGAACTTCATGCCCTGGAATTCGGTGAAAAAGAGGTGGGGCGCGGCCTTGAGCTTCTCGGCCATCGCCGCCGACGTCTCTTTCTTCTGCTGCTTCGTCAGTTTCATCTCAAATCCTCTGTCTAGTTGAACCGAATCTCGACACCGGCGCCGTAGTGATACCCGCCCACGAACGACGACTCCACGAAACTCGCGACGCGCTCGCCGGCCACTCTCAGGCCCAAGAACGGCGACGCCGTGTCCGTCTTCCCCCCCGCGTGTCCGCCGCTCGGGAGGTCCTTCAGATCCGCGTGCACCCGCATCATCTTCACGCCGCCGTACGGCTCGAGCTTCGCGCTTCCGAGCGCGAACTGCCGGCTGGCCTCGACGGCGAGCTGGAACGCGTCGAGCGTCAATCTCTGCTCGATGGGACCCGCCGTCGGAGTGATGCGGCTGAAATCGTAGACGGAGCGGGTGTAGCCGAGGTCGAGCGCGATGGCCGTATCGACCAAGGTCTCGGGCACGACGGAGAACTTGACGCCGCCTCCGTAGAGGAGGCCGCCGTTTCCCGTCAGCTTGTTGGTGAGCGTCGTGGAGGGCACGTGCAGCTCGTAGCTGCCGGAACCGAACGTCGCATAAGGCTGGACGTAATCGCCCAGCTGGAGCGCCATCTTGAGGACCGCGGCGTGGCCGCTGCCTTTGGCGTCGACTTCACCCGATTGTCCGCACGCGAATGAAGCGGCTCCGTTCGCCGACGTACAGGAGCCCGCGCCGGCGACGGTGAAATCCACCGCCTGCTCGGACACGCCCTGGTAATACGTCAGGAATTTCAAAGAGCCGCTCGCGTTCTGACGAGCCGAAGTCCCCAATGGCATCGCCCCGGCCCGGAGGGTCGGAGCGATAAGGACGACGACGGCCAATCCGGCGAGTCTGCGACGCATACGTTCAAGAGGTGGATGAGACCGGCGACGACCTACTCTCCCAACACCGAGATGGGTGTTAGTACCATCGGCCCTTGCAGGCTTAACTGCCGTGTTCGGAATGGGAACGGGTGTTTCCCTGCCGGAAATATCACCGATCTCATTCACCTCTCGAACACATGG
>CAZTZW010000191.1:0-5750 GCA_964618085.1 uncultured Elusimicrobia bacterium | reverse complement strand
CGGGGGCGCCCCCCCCGGCGCCCCCGCCCGCGGCCGCGGCCCTCGGCGAGGACGCCGTCGCCGCGGCCCCCGCGGCCGTCGCCGCCGCCTTGGGGCGCCCGGTCGACGAGGCCCGCGGCTGGATGCTCGCCTCCGGGGCCGACCGCGCCCTGCGCGCCTGGGCCGAGCGGCGGGGGGAGCGCTTCCTCGCCCGCGAGCGCCGCGACGCGGTCACGGGCTACGACCGCCTCCAGCGCCAGGGCCGGTGGACGTCGTGGCTGTACGGCGTGTCCTGGTTCTCCTACGCGGCGGCGTTCTTCGCCGGGGAGCTGTGGCTCTCGGTGGGCCTCGTGCTGGGGGCGACCTTGATGGCGACCCCGGCCGTGGTCGTCTGGTCGGGGCTGACCACGCGCGTGGTCGCCAACTCCTACCCCGAGAGCCAGGGCAAGGTCTATTCGGCCATGTACGTCTACCAGCTGGTGCTGTCCATCGTGGGCATCCTGCTGTTCGGCGGCATGCTGGCGGCCTTGCCCACGCAGACCGTCCTTCTCATCACCGCGGGCATCCTCGTCGCCTGCGGCCTGCTGGACTTCGCGCAGCCCTCGGTCATCTTTCCCTTGAGAAAGGGCCGCAGACCCTAACAGAAGGGACAGGCACTTTCGTTAGGGGTGCCGTGGCAATAAAGCTAGCTGGCCTACCCCTAACGAAAGTGCCTGTCCCTTCTGTTAGGGTCCTCCGTCGAGAAAGGCCATCCGGGCCGCGGGGGGGCATCCAAGGCCCTTTTACAGGTGGGCCCAATGCCCGGCCCTCTTTGGGACCTAGGGCCCGCCCTCCGAAACGCCTCCGCCGTTATACTAAGCGCAGATGAAACACCTGCGCGCCTCCATCGCCGCCGTACTCACCCTCTCCCTCGTCCTGGTCTCTCCGGGCGGCACGGCGTGGGCGGCCATGGGCAAGACGATGGTCCCGGTCGCGCCTCGCGCGAACGTGCCGGTGGTGCCCGCCGGCGCCATGAACCTGCGCCTGGGCGCGGCGAGCCTGACCCCCATGCCGCTGTCGCTGACCGCCTCCGGCGTCATCCCCTCTCTCGTCGCCCCCGCCGCCGCTCCCGACTCCGCCGCCCCGCTCTCGGCCGCTCCGGCCGCCGCCGCTCCCGCCGCGGCCCTTCCCGTTCCCGCCGCCGCCTCCGCGGATAAGCCGCTCCAGACCGCCTTGGATGCGGCCGGCGAGAAGGCCGCCGCCGCCGTCGCTCCCGAGAAGGGCGCGGACGACGCCAAGGCCGAGGCCGGCCTCACCTTCGACCTCTCCAAGCTCCGCGACGGCTCCGACGCCTCCGTGGCCGGCTCCGAGCGCGTCGAGCTCACCAGCCAGCTCAAGAAGGGCGAGAACAACAAGAAGGGCACTCCCGACCGCTACGACGAGGACGGCAACCCGGACGACGGCAAGGGCCCGCTCGACGACCTGGGCAACCCCAGCCGCCGCGGCGGCGAGGGCGGCCCTGACGACACGACCGACCCCGACGGCGGGCGCCGCGGCGGCAGCGACGGTCTCTTCTCCGGTCCCGCCAAGCGCGGCCTGAGCGCCGTCGGCATCGCCGGCGGCCTGGCGGCCATGGGCGGCTTCGACGTCGGCTCCCTCATGATTCTGCCGCTCATCGCCATGGCCCTGATCCTCCACGAGATCGGCCACGCGAAGGTCGCCGCCTGGTACGGCGATTACACCGCCACACTCCAGAACCGGGCGAGCTTCAACCCCAAGCACTGGTTGAACCACGTGGACCCGATGATGACCCTCGTGCTGCCGCTGGTAACCTATTTCTTCTCGCCGTTCATATTCGGCGGCGCCAAGCCCGTGCCCGTCAACGTCTACAACTTCCGCAACCCCGTCAAGGACATGGCCGTGGTCGCCTTGGCGGGCCCGGCCGTGAACTTCATCCTGGCCGCCGCCGGCGCGCTGGCCGTCACGGGCGCCACCGCGGCCGGCCTGCCGGTCATCGCCTCCGCCTTGGTCACCTTCACCTTCCTTAATGCGGTGCTGGGCGTGTTCAACCTCATCCCCATCCATCCGCTGGACGGCAGCCATATCCTGCGCGCGCTCCTGCCGCAGAGCCTCTCCCAGCCCTTGGACCGCCTTTATAAGAAGATCGGCGACGTCGGAGGCCTGGCGATCGTCATGGGCATCGCTTTCTTCGGCTCCGGCTTCATCGTCGGCGCCGCGCTGACCGTCACCAACCTCCTCGTGGGCGGCGCTCTCGCCGTGACCGGCCTGCAGGTGGCCGGGGCCTGGGCCGCCACCGCGATCGCGCTTGGCGCGGCGCTCGGCCAGATTCGCTCCTCATCCGTCCCCGCGGCTCCCAACGACGCGCCCATCGCCGGCGACGGCTCGGCCGCGGTGGACCTCATCGTGGTCTTCAACGCGGGCAGCCTCCAGGGCGTGACGCGCGACCTGCACCTCTCGTGGGTGGACCTGAACCAGCCCAACGGCGTCGGCATGTACGAGCAGGCTCAGCAGGCCATGTTCGCGCAGATCCAGGCCGCCGGCGGCATCGACGCGGGCGCGCTCGCGGGCATGAGCGCGACCCCCATCGCCACCTACCGCCGCATCAACGCGGCCACCGTGCGCCTGGACGCCCTGCGCGCCGCCGAGTTCGAGCGCGCCATGCGCGAGCGCGGCCACTCGGTCTACCCCAACACCCGCCGCTCCATCGTGCGCCCCGTGCCCAACGAGCCCGAGAAGATGGACCCCACGGCGCGCGGCGCCGTCACCCTCGAGGAAGCCCTCACGTTGACCAAGACCGACAAGGTCCAGGCCATCGCCCGGGCCCGCTGGGGCGCGCCCGACATGGGCGGCATCCGCGGCTTCCTGCGCCGGCTGACCGGCGAGACCCCCGTCCAGCCCAAGGCCGCGGTCATCGATACCGGCGTCGCCCTCCAGCACCCCATGCTGCGCCGCGTCAAGGAGTCCAAGAACGCCACCGCCGGCGACAACGTGGACGACGACGGCCACGGCACCTGGGTGCACGGCGACGTGCTCGCCCACTCGCCCTGGGCCAAGAACACCACCCACTACAAGACCTTCCTGAAGGGTAGCGCCACCCTCGACGACATCCTCAAGGCCCTGACGATGGCGGGCAACGACGGCAATCTGGTCATGTCCAACTCGTGGGGCTCCGACGACGGCGACTCGACCAGCCCGGATTCCGTGATGGTCCGCAAGCTGGCCGAGGAAGGCCACATCATGGTCTTCGCCGCCGGCAACGCCGGCCCGCGCGCCAACACCATCGGCTCCCCGGCCATCGTGCACCACCGCGACGCCAAGACGGGCGCCCAGCGCGTCCTCGCCGTGGCCGCCACGGACCGCAACAAGAAGGTCGCTTACTTCTCCTCGCGCGGCCCCGGCTCGCGCAAGACTCAGACCATCCCCGACTACCCCAAGCGCCCGGACCTCTCCGCCGTCGGCTACAACACCGAGAGCTCCTGGCCCTCCGAGCTCGGTCCCGACCGCGTGGACCCGACGCACGGCCCCGTGAAGGCCATCTCCGGCACGTCGATGTCCACGCCCTCCGTCGCGGGCGGCATCCTCATGCTGCTCATGCTCTTCGGCGTGACCACGAAGGGCCCGCAGGCCGACGCCATCGTCAACGCCGTCATGAGCACGCTCGAGAAGACGGGGCAGGGCCACGCCAACGAGGGCGACGGCTTCATGAACCTCGAGGCCGCCTACGAGAAGCTGGTGCCCAGCCGCGACGCCATCACGGAGTGGAACCGCCTCTCCCTCCAGAGCTCGGCCATGGTCTCCCGCGCCTCGTCGTTGGAGCGGGGCGACGCGCCCCTCTCCCTACAGCGCACCGCCGCGGGCGGCATGCGCTCCACCGAGGAGGCGTTCGCCGTCCTCGCCGAGCGCTACCCGCTGCTGACGGCCGATCCCGCTCGCGCCGACGCCATGCGCCGCGAGTTGGACGCCTACGAGTACAAGCGCCTGAGCGCGGAGATCGCCCGCCTGCGCGGCTCCCGAGAGGCCGCTTTGGCCCAGGGCCGCGCGCACAACCGCGGCATCGGCAGCATGGGCGACGAGCTCCTCGTCTTCAACGAGACGGAGATCGAGCCCCAGCTTTACGCCGCCATCGCCCGCCGCCGCGCCATCCGCGAGGCGAACCCTCGCGTGGTCTACGACGCTTCGAGCCCCCTGCGCCGCTGGTGGCTGCGCGTCACGGGCCGGGGGCCGTCCGCCTAGGAACCGCCATGAGCCCGAACCCCATGTTCATCGTCGAGGACGACGACCACTTCCGCGAGACCTTCATCGACGTCATGTCGCTGAAGGGCGTGGAGGTGTCGGGCGCGCGCACGGGCACCGAGGCCATCAAGGCTCTCAAGCAGCAGAAGCCGTCCGTCATCATCATGGACGTCCAGCTCCCCGACGTGCACGGCTTCGACCTGTGCAAGAAGGTCAAGCGGCTGGACGGCCATCAGGACACGCCCGTCATCTTCGTGTCCGCCTCCACGCGCTATTCCGACCCGCGCGACCGCGTCGAGGGCCTCCTCGCCGGCGCCGCGCAGTTCCTCCCGAAGCCCATCTCGGTGGAGCGCCTGTGGTCGGAGATCGAACTGGTCCTGCGCGGACGCCGCCCCAGCTGAGCCGCTAAGGCTTGGACGCCCGCTTCGCGGGCGCGGGCTTGGTCGAGGCTTCCACCTCGGCGTACACCAGGGCCGAGACGTCGGCGATGGCCCGGGCCATGACCTTCATGTCGGAGCCGCGGGTCATCACGCACAGCAGATAGGGCTTCTGGGGGTGGTAGATGATGCCGCAGTCGTGGAGCTGGCGCTCCGCGCTCTTCTCGCGGCCGGACTCCCCGAACTTGTGGGCCACGGTCATCGCCGGCGGCAGGCCGGCCGTCAGGCCCAGGTCGAACTCGGTGGCGGCCAGGTACTCCAGCGCCTTCTGGGACAGGTCCTTGGTCAGGTACGAGGCGTTGTAGAGGATGCGGAAGAAGGTGGCGTACTCGCGCACGGTGACCGGGTCGTCGACGTCGCGTACGTTGGGGACGCGCAGGCCCAGGTCCTCGTGCACCCGCAGGTAGTCGGGCTCGCTGATGGCGCCGAGCAAGGTGTTGAGCGCGTCGTTGTCCGAGCGCGAGATCATGGCGCGCAGGAGCTCGTCGACCGTGTACTCCTTGCCGGGGGTCAGAGTCGTCGAGGGGGGGAAGGTCGGCACCAGTTCCCCGGGCTTGGCGGGGTTGAGCGGGACGCGCAGGGCGAGCAGGCCCTGGTCGCGCTCGTGCTTCTTGAGCAGGCTCAGCATCACGGGCAGCTTGAGCAGGCTCGCGGGCTGGAAAGGGGTCTGGCTGTCGACGCCGAAGGCGAGGCCGTTGTCGAGGTCGCGGAAGTACACGGCCATGACCCGGATCTTCTTCTCCGCGATGAGCTTGGTGCGCAGCTGCTCGATCTTGTACTGGAAGGGCTTGATCTCGTTGAACCCGAACTCCTCGGTGTCGAGCAGGGGGTGGATGAGGCCTCGGCGGGGCGCCCGGTGCTCCTTGGACTTCTCCGCGCATTCGTGGGCGTCCGCCCGCGGGGCGAGGGCGGCGGCGAGGGCCATGATGACTAAAATCACCTTCATGAGGGGTAAGCATACTACGCTTTCTCCCCGCGCGCCAGGCGGGCGGCTCGCTTGACTTGCCCCCCTCGGCCTGCTATCATGAACTCATGGCCGAGATACAGCTCACCGACGACAACTTCGACGCCGAGGTCATCCAGAGCGCCCAGCCCGTGCTG
>CAZTZW010000190.1:0-5764 GCA_964618085.1 uncultured Elusimicrobia bacterium | reverse complement strand
GGCGACGCCGCGCACGGCGCGGGCGTACTCCGCGGCCAGAGCCTCCGGCGCGCCGGGGGCGGCGGCGCGCGCGCCCGCCGCGACGAGGCTCTTGGTCCAGCGGCCCCAGGTCCACTTCTTGAGGAAGTGGTACAGCGGCTTGAGCGTGACCACGAGCGGGTTGGTGAGGATGGCCGACATGGCCTTGGACGCGCCCGGGATCTTGACCGCGGGACGCACCGGGTACAGGCTCCAGAACTCCTCGTTGGAGACGGCCGCCTCCAGCGCCACGTAGACGATGGGCCGCTGCTTCGGGACCTGGCTGCCGATATAAAGGAGCAGGTCCACGAACTGGTGGATGAAGAAGAGCAGGTAGAAGGCGACGCGGATGCCCAGCTTGAAGAACAGCCCGTCGATGTCGTGCATCCAGGAGCGGAACTGCGTCAGCATGGAGCGGCCGCGGCGCGTGAAGACGCCCTTCTGGTACAGCTCGTTGGCGGCCTGCCCGCCCAAGGTCCCGAAGAAGGTGCCGACGAACTCGGTGACGAGCTTGTCCACCCAGTAGGTGACGGAGAACGGCGAAGCGATCTGATCCGGAGCGGCGCGCGACGAGACCCAGCGGTACAGCGCGGAGATGCCCTGACCGTAGAGCAGGTTGAACACGGCCTGGTAGTAGGGGCCCCGCAGGCGCCACAGCCGGCTCTGGAACTCGGTCCAGGTGTTCACGAACACCCCATGGAATATCTTCAGCGCCAAGGTCATGCCGGCCATCGCCGCGAACACGCCCGGCGCGTACGCGCCCACCGAGGGCGCGATGCTGGAGAATGGGCCCTGCCAGCCGAGGAAGTTCTCCGCGAAGACCATCAGGCTCAGCGCGAATGAGGAGCCGGTGAACAGCAGGGCGCCGCGCAGCTCCGAGGCCGTGGGCCAGGAGGCGGAGACGCGGAACTGCCGGCCGAGGAAGGAGAGCTCCCGGGCGACGCGCCCGCGCGCGGCGGGCTTGGGGGCGGCGGCGTCCGTCGCGGGCTTGGCGCGCGGCGGGGCCAGGAACTCGACCTCGATTTTGGGACGCACGCCGAGGCCGTCCAGGCGGGCGCGCAGCGCGGCGACGGCGGCCTGGGCGTCGCGGCCCGCGGGCAGCACCAGCCGCACGCGCCCGTTCTTGTTGAGGCGGCTCAGGTAGTCGGGCGAGAGGAAGGCGCCCAGGTCGTGCAGGTCGGCGGCGACGGGGTCGGCCCCGTCCTGGGTCACCCAGGCGCGGGCGGCGCCGCGCCCGTCGAAGACGCCGGAGACGGGCGCGGGAGCGGCGGTCGCTCCCTTCCCCTCCTGCGGCGCGGCTCCGGCGGCGGGCGCGTCCGACGGCGAGCTCAGGAGCCTCAGCGCGGAGGCCGCGGACACCGGCCCGGCGACCGGCATATAGAGGATAGGGGCGGCGGCGAGCGGTGCTGGCGAAAGGACCGCCGCGGACTCGAGCGCGGGGAGGGCGAGGGGCGTGAGCGCGGGGACGGCGAGCCCGGCGACCGGCGCCAAAGAGGCCGCGGACGCGCGGACGGGAACGGGCGCGAAGGCCGGACGGAAGCCGGCCGCGGCGCGGACGGGAGCGGCGCTCAGCGCGGCGACCGCGGCGGAGGGCCAGGCGGAGAGGATGAGAGAGAGCGAGAGCAGCCCGGCGACGCCGCGGAGCGGGAAGGAGCGGATGTTCATGTAGACATTCTAGAGGACGCTCTTCCGCGCCGTTTCTTGAGCCGGTCACGACCCCGTGACAAGGCCGTAGTCTTTGGCCCCGGAGGCGCTTGGGCCCATCGGTCCCGCCGTGCCCTTCTCGCTGACACGCCGCCGTCATGCCGGCGTCGTTGACCGTTCAAACGGGATTTGGTCCCATATCGGCATGGCGCAGGAGAAAGTCCTCGTCGTCGAGGACGACAAGGAGATTGTCCGCCTCCTCAAGTACAACCTCGAGAAGGAGGGCTTCCGCGTGCTCACCGTCTCGGACGGCGAGGCCGGTCTCGCGACCGCCCGCAAGGAGCGCCCGGAGCTGGTCATCCTCGACGCCATGCTCCCCAAGATGGACGGCTTCGAGGTCTTGAAGCTCCTGCGCCGCGAGTCCCACGCGCCCGTGCTCATGCTCACCGCCCGCCGCGAGGAAGTCGACCGCGTCCTCGGCCTGGAGCTAGGCGCCGACGACTACGTGGTGAAGCCCTTCGGCGTCCGCGAGCTGATGGCCCGCGTGAAGGCGCTGCTGCGCCGGGCCGGCCCCTCGGCCGCGCCCTCCGCCGTGCTGCGCGCCGGAGGCATCGAACTCGACACCGAGCGCTACGAGGTGAAGGTGAAGGGCAAGCCCGTGGAGCTCACCACCAAGGAGTTCGAGTTCCTCAAGCTGCTCATGCTGGCCGCGGGCAAGGTGATGAGCCGCGACCAGATCCTCGAGAAGATCTGGGGCTACGACGAGTCGATGGAGATCGATACCCGAACCGTGGACCAGCACGTCGCGCGCCTGCGCGAGAAGCTGGGCGGCGAGTCTCCCCGCGTCGCGACGGTCAAGAACGTCGGCTACCGCATCAAGCTCGACTGATGGCCTCGGGTCCCGGCCGGCGCGCGGCGCTGGCGGCCTGTCTGGTCTGCGTCCCCGCCTCCGTGTTGGCCGGTTTCCTGCCCTCCCCCTGGTCCTTCTTGGCGGCGGCGGCGGCCGCCGCCGCCGCGGCCTTCTGGGTCGCCTTCACTCTGGACGCGCGCCTCTCCGCGCACGCCGCCGCGGTGCGCCGCTGGGCAGACGGCGACGAGGAGGCCCGCCCGCCCGCGGGGGACGTCCTCTCCTCCGCCTTGGGGGAGCTGCACGAGGGACTGGCGGTCGCGGTCGGCGCGTGGACGCGCGACGAGGCCCAGCTCGCCGCCATCCTCGGGCAGATGGCCGAGGGCGTGGTGGCCGTGGACTCCGCGGGACGCGTCATCCTCGTCAACTCCGCCCTCTCCAAGCTCCTCGGCGTGGAGCCGGCTCAAGCCAAGGGCCGCTCCTACCTGGAGAGCTTGCGCCACCACGGCCTCGTCGAGCTACTGGGCTCGGCGCTGGGCGGGAAGGCCGCTTCCCGCGAGATCCGCCTCTTCGCCCCCGAGGAGCTCATCTTCGACGCGCACGCCGCCCCCTTGCGCGACGACGGGCAGGCTGCGGGCGCACTCGCGGTGCTGCATGACATGACGCGTCTGCGCCGTCTCGAGCAGGTCCGCCGCGATTTCGTCGCCAACGTGAGCCACGAGCTGCGCACGCCCCTTTCCTCTATAAGAGGCTTCGCGGAGACTCTGCGCGAGGGCGCTGTCGACGACAAGGAGAACCGGCTGGACTTCCTGAAGACTATCGAGGAGCAGGCCATCGGCCTGCAGAAGCTGGTGGACGACCTCCTCGACCTCTCCGCCATCGAGTCCGGGCACCGCCTTCCCAAGCTGGCGCCGCTGGACCTCGCTCCGCTGCTGCGCGACACGCTGCGGCGCTTCGCCCCGCTCGCCGGCGAACGCGGCATCGCGCTCGGCGCGAGCCTTCCCGACGTCCTTCCTCCCGCCCTCGGCGACGCGGACCAGACGCGCCAGGTCCTGGCCAACCTCGTGGACAACGCCGTGAAGTACACGGAGAAGGGCGGCTCGGTCGACGTCTCCGCGCGCGTCTCCGGCGGCGGCCTGACCGTCGAGGTCAAGGACACCGGGGTCGGCATACCGGAGAAGGACCTTCCGCGCGTCTTCGAGCGCTTCTACCGCGTCGAGAAGGCCCGCACCCGCGAGGCCGGCGGCACGGGCCTGGGCCTGGCCATCGTGAAGCACCTCGTGGAGGCGCAGGGCGGCCGCGTCTCCGTCGAGAGCCGCCAGCCCGGCGGCTCGACGTTCTCCTTCTTCCTCCCCGCGGCCTGAGAGCCGTCACGCGCGCGTCACGCGCTGGTGACCCGCGGCATACGGACGGCACGTCACGATTCCGCTAACTTCTCGTCACATGAAGTCCATCTCACGCCGAGGAGAAAGAATGAACCGCCCCTTCGCCGTCATCGCGGCCGCCGTGCTCGCCGCGACGCTGGCCGTCCCCGTCGCCGCCCAGACGGACTCCCCCAGCATCGAGGAGCGACTCCTCAAACTCGAGGCGGCCATCGTCCCGCCGCCGTCCGACAAGCCGTGGTTCGACAAGATCTCCATCCGCGGCTACGTGCAGATGCGCTACAACCGGCTCTTCGAGAGCAACGAGCAGCTCACGTGCGAGCAGTGCGACCGCTCGCTGGGCTCCAACGCGCAGTTCTTCGTGCGCCGCGCGCGCCTCGTCTTCAGCGGCAACGTCCACGACCAGGTCTACGTCTACATCCAGCCCGACCTGGCCGTCGACGCCTCGGCGACCTCGCAGCACTTCCTGCAGCTGCGCGACCTCTACGCGGACGTCGCCTTCGACCTCGCGAAGGAGTACCGCGTGCGCCTGGGCCAGAGCAAGGTCCCTTACGGCTTCGAGAACCTGCAGTCGAGCCAGAACCGCCTCGCCCTCGACCGCAACGACGCGCTCAACAGCGCGGTCGCCAACGAGCGCGACCTCGGCGTCTTCTTCTACTGGGCGCCCGAGGAGATCCGTTCCCGGCTCGCCGCGCTCACGTCCTCCGGGCTCAAGGGCTCGGGCGACTACGGCGTGGTCGGCCTGGGCGTCTACAACGGCCAGACCGCCAACCGGCCCGAGGCCAACGACAGCCTGCGCGCGGTCGCGCGCCTGACCTGGCCCTTCCGCACCGAGGGCGGGCAGTTCATCGAGACGAGCATCCAGGGCTACATGGGCCGCTACATCGTCCCGGTGTCCCAGCGCACCGCGGCGACCGTGCTCGGCGACCTCGAGCACGCCGACCGACGCGCGGCCGCCAGCTTCGTCGTCTACCCCCAGCCCTTCGGCTTCCAGGCCGAGTACAACATCGGCGCCGGCCCCCAGTACGTGCCCGAGCGCCGCCGCGTCGACACCCGTCCTCTGCAGGGCGGCTACGTGCAGACCATGTACATGGTGCGCAAGGGCGGCCACATCGTCACGCCCTTCGTCCGCGCGCAGTACTACGCGGGTGGCAAGAAGCACGAGACCGACGCCCGCCGCTATCTGGTTCGCCAGGCCGAGGGCGGCGTCGAGTGGCAGCCGAACAAGGCCTTCGAGCTCACCGTCGCCTACAGCCAGGAGGACCGCGCCTACCAGGACGACGGCAACCGGGGCCGCCGTCAGGACGGCAACCGCGTGCGCGTCCAGGCGCAGGTGAACTTCTGACGTCATCCCCGGCAGACCCCGGCGTCACGCCAGCGTCACATACCGACGGTATCCTCTAAACACATGGAGCCCCGCATGAACAGAAAAGCCCTCCTCTCCCTCGCCTTCCTCCTCGCCGTCCCCGCCGCCGCCGCCGACATGATCAACGGCGCCGGCGCGACCTTCCCGTACCCCATCTACTCGAAGTGGTTCGACAGCTACGCCGCCGCCGGCGGCGCGCGCATCAACTACCAGTCCATCGGCTCCGGCGGCGGCATCCGCCAGATCACCGAGCGCACCGTCGACTTCGGCGCCACGGACGGCCCGATGACCGAGGAGCAGATGATGAAGCTCGACGCCGCAATCGTCCACGTCCCCACGGTGCTCGGAGCGGTGGTCCCAGTCTACAACCTCAAGGGCGTGGACGAGCTCAAGCTCACCGGCGAACTGCTCGCCGACATCTACCTCGGAAAGGTCACGCGCTGGAACGATCCCGCCATCGTCAAGCTCAACGCGGGAGCCGCCCTTCCCGACGCGGCCATCACGGTC
>CAZTZW010000189.1:0-5766 GCA_964618085.1 uncultured Elusimicrobia bacterium | reverse complement strand
TCGCCACGGCCGGCGACCTGAGCCGCGCAAACCTCCTCCACCACGCCGGCAGCAAGGCCGAGCTGGCCCTGGCCGTGCTGGCCGACAAGATCGAGGACGTCACCACCCGCCGCGTGACCCCGCTGTGCGCCCAGTCCGAGCCCGAGGTCGCCATCGAGCAGATGTTCCTAGACGCCGCCGCCTTCTTCGACGGCAACGGCTGCAAGGCCGGCTGCTTCATCGGCAACATCGCCTTGGAGATGAGCGACGCGGACGAGAAGTTCCGCGAGCCCGTCGGCCGCTTCTTCTCCGCCTGGACCCGGAGCATGACGGAATGCCTCGAGCGCTGCCGGGCCGCCGGCTATTTCAGGCCGTCGCTGGACCCGCAGGCCGCCGCCGAGGCGCTGGTCTCCCTTTATGAGGGGGCCATCCTGCAGGCCAAGGCGCGCCGCGACGCCTCGGTCTTCAAGAAGATCGCGCCCATCGCGCGCCAGATTCTGGAGCAGCACAAAGTCGGAAAATAGGAGGGATACGACCATGGGCCCGAAGACCCCCTGCGGCTGCTAAGCCGCATCAAGAAAACGCCCAGCCGCCCCGTCTCCGGACGGGGCGGCTGGCGAATTTTGAGGACATGAGAAGACCCCTTTACGCCGTCCTGCTCGCCGTCTTGACCGCCTGCGCCGACACCGGCTCGCGCGAGGCGCCGGCGTTGTCCCTGTCGGGGCTCGACGGCAAGGTCGTGACCCTCGCCGACCAGCGCGGCCGCGTCGCGCTCGTGAACTTCTGGGCGACCTGGTGCGACTCCTGCCGCGAGGAGCTGCCCGCGCTCAACGCGCTCGACGCGCGCCTGAAGGCCGAGCCGTTCTCCCTGCTCTCGGTGAGCCTCGACGCCTCGCCGGCCGAGGTGCTCCCCCCCTTCCTCAAGAAGCACGGCGTGACCTACCCCGTGCTGACCGCCGACGACGCCGTGCTGCGGGCCTGGAGCGTGCGCGGCCTGCCCGCCACCTTCCTCGTCGGCCGCGACGGGCTCATCGTCAAGCGCTGGCTCGGCCCCATCGACGCGCGCGCGGTGGAAAATGATATCCTCGCCCTTCTCAAACAGGAGAAACCATGAACCAGTTCCTCGCCGCCGTCCTCGCCGCGCTCGTCGCCCTGCCCGCCGCCGCCGCGGTCCCCACCCGCGACGAGCTCAAGCAGGCGCTCGATAAGAACCCGGACCTCGTGCTCGGCGCCCTCAAGCGCGCCGACAAGGCCGCCTTCTTCCAGCTCGTCATCGAGGCCCAGAACGATTTCCGCCAGAAGCAGGCCGAGATGGAGCAGAAGCGCGAGAACGAGGAGCGCGAGAACGCCTTCAAGAACCCCCTCAAGCCCGCGCTCGACTCCAAGACCCGCTTCCGCGGCGACAAGACCGCGCCGATCACTCTGGTCGAGTACTCCGACTTCGAGTGCCCGTTCTGCGCCCGCGGCTACCAGACGGTCGAGGCCCTGCGCAAGAAGTACGGCTCCAAGCTCCGCTTCGTCTTCAAGCACCTCCCGCTGACGAACATGCACCCCAAGGCCATGCCCGCCGCCCAGTGGATGGAAGCCATCGCCCTGCAGAACCCGGAGAAGGCCTGGACGTTCCACGACAAGATGTTCGAGAACCAGGACAAGCTCGGCGACGAGTTCTTCCGCGCCACCGCCAAGGAGCTCGGCGTCGACGTCGCCAAGGCCGAGAAGGACCTGGAGAGCAAGGCCGTCAAGGACAAGATCGAGGCCGACATCAACGAGGCCAAGTCCTTCAAGTTCGACGGCACCCCCGGCTTCGTCATCAACGGCGTGCCGCTGCGCGGCGCCTACCCGCCCGAGGCCTTCGAGCCCGTCATCTCCCGCTTCCTGAAGTAGGCCGCGGCCTGGTCGCCGGGCGGCGCGAAAGCGCCGCCCGGCTTCTTTTTTGCCCGTCTGCTATTGATTGGCGATTTCAATAGCGATAAGCCTCCTATCCCCCACGAGCGCCGTTTCTCCTCTGGACGGCTCTTTTATTATTGAGATTGTATTTCAATAAAGACTGTGCTAGCATTCCGGCTATTGAAAGTCAGTCTCAATAAAGGAGAACCATGCTCGATCACGAAGGCCCCTCGCTCATCCTGTCGGAATCCCCTCAAGGGAACGTGTCCCTGTTCGACGGACGGGTCTACATCCGCTGGGCCGGCATCAAGTTCTCGCTGGGGCGCCAGGCGTTCCGCGCCTTCGCGCGCATGCTCTGCGCCGCCGAGGCCGCGCTGAGCCCGCTGCCCGCGGTCGCGCCGCCGCGCCGCGAGGTCCCCGTCTTCCACCGCAGCGTCTGCAACTAAAAAGGAGAGATACCATGAAGACCGCCATCCTCTACGGAACCCTCACCGGCCACACCCAGGAGATCGCCGACCTGCTGGCCGCGCAGCTGACGGAGCTGTCCCCGGAGGTCGGAGACATCTCCGGCCGCGAACCGGCGTCCTTGCTCGAGTGGGACGTCCTCATCCTGGGCGTGCCCACCTGGAACATCGGCGAGCTGCAGCAGGACTGGGACGACTTCGTCGGCAAGATCGGCGCGACCGACTTCACCGGCAAGCGCGTGGCCGTGTTCGGCTGCGGCGACCAGGCCGGCTACCCCGACACCTTCGCCGACGCGCAGGGCCTGCTCTGGGACGCGCTCAAGGCCCGCGGCGCCAAGCTCATCGGCCTGTGGCCGACGGAAGGCTACACCTTCACCGGCTCCAAGGCAATCGTCGACGGCAAGCTCGTGGGCCTCGTCGCCGACTTCGAGAACCAGTCCGAGCTCAACGAGGAGCGGGTGAAGCGCTGGGCCGAGCAGCTCAAGGCGGAGCTCGCCGGCGTGCCCGCCGCGGCGTGAGTCCGGGCCGGCGGGGGCGCGGAGCGGAGCCTCGGGACTGCCACTGCGACTGCGGGGCGCTGGTCGGCCGCCTCACCGCGGAGGGCGTCGAGATCAAGTGCCGGCGCTGCAAGCGCCTGGTGCTCGTCCGCTTGGAAGACGACGCCCCCGCCGGCCGACGGTCCTCCTTTATATAGCGTCCGCCCCGCGCGAGGGCTAGAGTCGCGCCGCGTCGGCGGCCAGGCGCTCGAGCGACGCCGCGTCGTCGCCGTCGTACCAGCCGCGCACGCGCGCGTCGGCGTCGAGCAGGACGAACTTGGCGGAGTGCGTCACGCGCGAGCCCGGCTCGGCCTTCGCGTCCTCCACGACCGGCAGGAGGAAGCCGTCGCGCACGAGCGCGGTCAGCGCGGGCTTGGGGCCCGTGACGAAAAGCCACTCCGGGCCGGCCGAGAACTTCGCCGCGTACGCCGCGAGCGCCGGCGCCTTGTCATGGTCGGGGTCGACCGTGAACGAGAGCAGGCCCGCGCCCGCGGGCAGGCGCTTGCGCAGCGCGGACATGTTCGCGGTGAGCATCGGGCAGGGTCCGCCGCAGCGCGTGAACACGAAATCCACGGCCCAGATGCGACCACGCAGATCCGCGCGCGTCAAGGGGCGCGTCGCGCCGTCCGCGGTCACGGCCGTCAGCGCGAAGTCCGGCAGCTCGCGCTGCGGCGGCGGAGCGGGCCGGCAGGCGCTCGCGCAAAAAATCGCCGTGTAAAACATGACACTCAAACACACTCGAAAGCGTTCAATAAGCATCTAGTACCATCTGGGTCTTTACAAGGATAAGGGCTTCGGTTATTCTAAGGTCCTGTTCCAAATCGCGCGCGGCCGCGCCGCGATGAAGAGCACGAGAACGCTACCAAAAATGTCACGGAGAAAAGGATGAACACGGCTTCCGACACCACGCCGATCACTCCCAAGAACGAGGAGACCGCCGCCGCCACGACGATGCACGTGCGCAAGCGCAGCGGGGACCTCGAACCCGTCGACGTCAACAAGATCGTCCGCGCCGTCGCCCGCTGCGGCCAGGGCCTCGAGAACGTGGACGTCTTGAAGATCGCGACGAAGACCATCGGCGGCCTGTACGACGGCGCCACGACCAAAGAGCTCGACAACCTCTCCATCCAGACCTCCGCCCTCCTCATCGGCGAGGAGCCTGAGTACTCGCGGCTGGCCGCGCGCCTGCTCGCGAACTACATCATGAAGGAGGTCGAGAACCAGGAGATCCATTCCTTCTCCCAGTCCATCGCCGCCGGCGTGAAGGCCGGCCTCATGGCCGACAAGGTCGGACAGTTCGTGTCGCTCAACGCACGCAAGCTCAACGACGCCATCGAGAACTCGCGCCACGAGCTCTACGAGTACTTCGGCCTGCGCACCGTGTACGACCGCTACCTCCTGCGCGACCCGAAGAGCCGCGAGGTCATCGAGACCCCGCAGTACTTCTACATGCGCGTGGCCTGCGGCCTCGCCGAGACCGTGCAGGAAGCCGTCGAGATGTACAACCTCATCTCGCGCTTCGAGTACATGCCGAGCTCGCCGACGCTGTTCAACTCCGGCACGCGTCACCCGCAGATGTCCTCCTGCTACCTGCTCGACAGCCCGCAGGACGACCTCGAGTCCATCTACAAGCGCTACACCGACATCGCCCTGCTCTCCAAGTTCTCCGGCGGCATCGGCGTGGCCTACCACCGCGTGCGCGGACGCGGCTCTCTCATCCGCTCGACCAACGGCAAGTCCAACGGCATCGTGCCGTGGCTCAAGACCTTGGACTCCTCCGTCGTCGCGGTCAACCAGGGCGGCAAGCGCAAGGGCGCCTGCGCCGTGTACCTGGAGACCTGGCACCCCGACATCGAGGACTTCCTCGAGCTGCGCGACAACACGGGCGACCAGGCCCAGCGCACGCACAACCTGCACCTCGCCCACTGGATCCCCGACCTGTTCATGAAGCGCGTCGAGGAGGACGGCATGTGGTCGCTGTTCGACCCCAAGGCCTGCCCCGAGCTCACCGACCTCTACGGCAAGGCTTTCGAAGAGGCCTACGTCGAGGGCGAGCGCAAGAAGCTGTTCATGCGCCAGGTGAAGGCCCGCGACCTCTACGCCCGCATGATGAAGGTGCTCGCCGAGACCGGCAACGGCTGGATGTGCTGGAAGGACCCGTCGAACGTGAAGGCGAACCAGACCGGCTCGCCCGCGAACGTGGTCCACTCCTCCAACCTGTGCACCGAGATCATCGAGGTCACCTCCCCTAACGAGACCGCGGTGTGCAACCTCGGCTCGGTCAACCTCGGCAAGTACGTCGAGGACGGCCGCTTCGACTTCGTGAAGCTCGCGGCCAACGTCCGCACCGCGGTGAAGTACCTCGACCGCGTCGTGGACATCAACTACTACCCCACCAAGGCGGCCGAGCGCTCCAACAAGAAGTGGCGCCCGGTCGGCTTGGGCGTCATGGGCCTGCAGGACGCCTTCTTCCAGCTCGGGTTCTCGTTCGACTCGCCCGAGGCCAAGGAGCTGTCCCGCCGCGTCCAGGAGGAGATCTACTTCCACGCGCTGACCGCCTCCAACGAGCTGCTCGAAGAGGGCCTGGCCATCCTGGCCGACAGCTTTGCCGCGCTGGGCTGACATGCGACCCGACCTTCATTCTGCTTACAAGGTGCCCCCAACCATGAACCCATCAGCAGAGCCCCTTGTCCGCTTCAGCGGTGTGCAAAAGACGTACGACGGTGAACAACTGGTGGTGCGCTCGCTGGACCTGGACATCCAGCGCGGTGAATTCCTGAGCCTGCTCGGGCCCTCGGGCTCGGGCAAGACCACCACACTGATGATGCTGGCGGGGTTTGAGTCCCCTACTGCGGGCGACATCCTGCTCGATGGCAAGCAGATCACCGGCACACCGCCCC
>CAZTZW010000188.1:0-5808 GCA_964618085.1 uncultured Elusimicrobia bacterium | reverse complement strand
CACTACGTCGAGATCTGAGCCCGATCCATGGACCACGCCTCTCCCGCCGCCGCGCTCCCCGCCCCCGCCTCGCGGCGGCGTCTCCACCTGCTCGACGGCGCCGACGAGTACTTGAACCTCGCGTGGCCGATCGTCCTTCTGGCCGCGCTGACGCTGTTCTACCCCACGCTGGACGGGTTCTCGAAGTCCCAGACGAACGTCCTGTTCTTCCTGACCGGAGTCCTTCTCTTGAACGTGGTCCACAACGTCTTCACCCTTTTCATCGTCTTCCTGCTGCCGGGGCCGCGGGCGTGGATGGAGACGGCGAAACACCGGCTATGGGCCCAGTGGGCGGCGGTCTTCGTCGGGTTCTTCTTCTTTTTCTTCGTCTTCCAGCGATGGCTGACCAAGGCCGGGCATCCGGCAGCCGCGCTGCTCGTGCTCCTCCTGCTCAGGTTCTACGCCAACTTCTATCACACCATCCGGCAGGTCCAAGGGATATCGACCGCCTACACGCGGATCCTCGAGAAGGACTCGGGCGAGCCGTCTCGCGAGGACTTCCGCGCCTGCTAGAGGCGCGAGAGGCTCCTGTTCACCGGGCTGCTGTGCGCGTCCAGCGTCGGCCTGTATCTGAACCTGACGGGCCGTCATCACCTGCGGGCGCTCGCCGGGGCCGCGTCCGCGCTCTGCTTCGCCGGGCTGATCGCCAACAGCCTGATGTTCCCGGGCAGCGGGAAGACCTTCAAGCCGGTGTTCCTGCTGCGGCTCGTCTTCTTCCCGCTCGGCGTCTGGTCGCCCATCTACGCGATGGGAGTCCCGTGCTTCCACGGCGTCGAGTACACGTTCATGTTCAAGAAGATGTGGCGGAAATCGGGCCTGTCCCCGGAGAGGTCCAGATGGCTCTTGTTCTCGGTGGTGCTCCCGGCCGCGGCGCTCGTCGGCCTGCTCTCCGTGGCGCGCACCGAGCGCGGGTTCGGCGCGGCGCTGAGAGGGGAGTTCCCCCATCACGCGGTCTGGATCTCGGCCGTAGCCGCCTTGTCCCTCTCGCTGAACTATCTCCACTTCTACCTGGACGGGGTCCTCTTCCGGATGAAGGACCCGGAGATCCGGCGGGTCGTCGGCCCTCTGATCACGTAGCAGGGCCGCGCGGCGTGGCCGGCCGTCGGCGGGTCAGCTCAGCCCGGCCAGGAGGAAGAGCTTCTCCCGGATGCCCTCGAAGATCCCCGGGCGCTCGCTGAACTGGAGCGAGAAGCACACCGAGTAGGCCAGGAAGTAGAAGAAGGAGAGACAGAGGCGTCCCGCTCTCCCCCGCAGCGGCGACGGCGGCGCGGGGAGCAGGGCGGAGCACGCTGAGAGGACTCCCAGCAGGAGGAAGTACGGGAGCCGGATCCGCAGGAGGCTCTGGATGTAGGCATGCCCGCCCGGCGCGAGGATGTGGGGCGCCAGGCGCGTGAAAGCGACGGCCAGGCCGCCGCCGCAGATGGTCAGGAAGACGACGAGGAACACCCTCCCCCCCCGAGACGGGATGAAGCGCAGATGGTGCCACAGCGGGTAGAAGAAGAAGCGCTGCAGGACCGCGATGTAATAGAAGTAGATCCGCGACAGGAAATCATTGAAGCTCGTCGCCTGATGGGGCTCATGGACGTTGCTCCGGATCGAGAACCCGCACATGCGCACGACGCCCACGGCCGCGTTGGTGATGGCCGCGTAGCTGGTCAAGAAATACAGGCCCGTCGCCATGACGAACAGCCAAGCCTCCCACCAGGCCAGGTCCGGCGGCATGAATCCCGCGTGAGCGGACGGCGTCTGGAAGTGAGGGCTCAAGCCGTCGAGACTGAGCGGGCCGATGGAGACCGAGGCGTGGAAGAAGTACTCGCCCATCTTTTCGGCCAGGACTTTCAGGCAAAGGGACCCGAAGAGGAGCCTCACCGCGCTCCAGCGCAGCGACTGGAGCTCCGCGCCGCCGGAGAGCTGGGTGTTGAGGTAGTCGCTGCAGCCCCTCAGCACCGGGTTGTTGACCCAGCCGATCTGCCAGGGCGCGTTGAGCGTGCCGAAGTGGAGCCATAAGGGCTTGCTCTTCAGGTGATCGACCTCGCTCAGCTGATAGCTGAGCGTCCAGAACGTCTTGCTGAGCGCGAGGAACGCCCCGACGCAGACCAGCCGCGCCGGCGACTCGCCGCTCCAGGCGCGCAGCGCGAGCCCGGCGGCGCACAGCACGAGGAGGCTCCAAAGGACCGGGAAGCGGATGCGCCGGAAGCGCTCGAAAAGGCGGAAGCTGGCGAGATAATACGAGAAGAAGAGCGCCGCGCTCGCGACCATGACCGCCGCCGTCAGGAGCGGACCCAGAGCGAGCCGGTTCGTCTGCGCGGGCCACGACATCGGCGAGGCGCTGATGTGGCTGATCGTCAAGGCGAAGAGGCTGCCCGTCGCGAGCATGAACAGGATGTTGAGCGCCGCCGCCGCCTTGACCCGCTCGATGGAGAGGCAGGACAGGACCAGCAGGTATACCGTGACGGCTTCCCAGAACGGGAACCGGAAAAGAGAGAGGAGGAGGCAGAAGACGGACGTCGCGAAGAGGCGCCGGATCCAAGGGCTCTCGTCGCCCCGGATTCCCTCGGGCGTCATCGGCGATTCCTGGGTTCTTTCATATCTGATATGATTCGGAATCAGGCGGTATTATGCCACAAATCATTTCGCACCGATGTCTCATACCGGATGGCATGCCGGACGCGGGCGGCGTTCTGAGGCTTGATGCGGGGCGGGACCCCTTCCCGGCGGATAAAAGGGGCCTGTCGCGCTCCACGAACCGCGCCGCCCACCTGATGGCCGCCTGCGTCCTGCCCTTGGAAGGCATGGCCGCTCCCGAGGGGCTCGGCGTCTACTGCGCCGTCGACGCCGGAGCCGGAGACCACGCGGGCCTGCTCGGGTTCCTGGAGGCCGCGCCGCTCGGGGCGTTGGCCGCGTACTCCAAGCACGTCTCGCCCAAATGGGGCCTTCAGAACTCGGTCGGCATCCCGGCCTCCGTCTTGTCCATCCTGCTGGGCGCCGTCGGCGGGGTCCATACCTTCCACCATCATTCCAGGGCGTGCCATCACGCCCTCGCGCAGGCCCAAACGGACCTGAAGCTGGGGGTGGTCCGCCAGGCTCTGGTCGTGGCGGCGAGCAGCGCCGAGGACCCGCTGATGACGCGGCTCCGGCAGGGCGACCATCCGGGCCGGACGTTGTCCGAGGGGGCGGCCTTCATGCTGCTCGCGACCGGCGCCGACGAGGTCTCTTTCCCCGCGGACGCTCCCTCTAACGCCGTCCACTACGGGGCGGCGGACCCGCTCATCCAGATGCTGTTGGCGCGCGCAGGAGCATGACGATGAAGAGCGACGAAGACATCTACAAGGCGATCTGCGGCTCGATCGAGACCGTCGTCGGCTCCACCGAGCTCCGCTTGAAGCCGGAGACGAAGCTCGTCGGCGACCTGGGCATCGAGTCCATCGACGTCATCGACGTGCTCTTCGAGATCGAGAAGACCCTGGGCATCAGCATCAACCTCGCCGCCATCTTCCAGTCCTTCCGCCGGGACACGGGCCAATCCAACCAGTTCGACCTGGAGATCCGGCAGATCGCGGAGTACATCGCCAAGGCTCTTCGTGACCGACCGCAATGACGTCGTCGTCACCGGCTTCAGCCTCGTCTCCCCCCTCGGCCTGACGGTCGCCGATTTCACGCGGCGCATGTTCGGCGGCGAATCGGGGATCCGGGACCTGGCGCCGCTCCTGGCCCCGGGCGAGGAGTTCCCCGTGCGCTGCGCCGGGTTCCTGCCCGAGGGCGTCTACCCGGACCTCGCTGACTGCCGCTACGGCGACGAGGTCAAGAACGTGATCCGCGTGCTGCTGGAAGCCTGTCTCGCGCAGGAGCGGCGATGGCGCCCCGTGGACGGCGTCGTGTACGGGACCAGCGCCATCCCGAGGCTGGGCGACGTCCGCCGCGCGGCCGCGCCCGGCGCCGGGGCCGCCTCGGACTGGGCGCACCTCCGCCCGGAGTTCGGCCTGGAGCACGCCTTGGAGACGCTGCGCGGCGCGGGCCAGCCCGACGTCGCGCCGGACGACTCCATCGTCTGCGCCAACGGCTGCATCACGGGACTGGCGGCTATCTCTTACGCGCTCAAGAGGATACGGCTGGGCCTCAACAAGAGGGTCCTGGTCATCTGCGACGAGACGCGCATCCGCAAGGAAGAGCTCCTGAAATACAACGCCCTCGGGGCGCTGTCGCGGGAGGCGTGCCCCCCGGAGAGCGCCAGCCGCCCGTTCACGAAGTCCCGGTCCGGGTTCGTGAAAGGCGAGGGCGCGGGCCTCATGATCCTCGAGAGCCGCGCGTCGGCCGAGGAGGCGGGCGTCGAGACCCACGCCGCCATCGCCGGGTACGGGCAGAGCGCCGACGCCTGGCGGCTGACCGAGGGGCGCGAGGACCTCGACGGCGCGACGGCGGCGATGCGTCAGGCCCTGGCGGACGCCGGGATCGGGCCCGAGAAGATCGACTACATCAACGCGCACGGCACCTCGACCCCCAAGAACGACCTCTTGGAGACCGCCGCCATCAAGCGCGTCTTCGGCCGCCGCGCCTACGACGTCCCCGTCAGCTCGCTGAAGTCGCAGATAGGGCATCTGAACTACGCGTGCGGGATGGTGGAGTCGATCGCCAGCGTCATCATGCTCAAGAGCCAGACCTTGGCCCCGACCATCAATCATCACGACCCCGACCCCGATTGCGACCTGTACTACGTGCCCAACAAGAGCGAGCCGCGCAAGATCGACCACGTCCTGAAGAACAGCTTCGGGTTCGGCGGCGCGAACGCGGCCATGGTCTTCAAAAAGGAATGAACGCGCATGGATGACGGCTGGAAGGACCAGGTCGTTCTCATCACCGGAGGGAGCGGGCTCATCGGGAGCGAGCTCACGTCCCATTTCGCCCGTTTGGGCGCGAAGGTCGCCTTCTCCTACCTGCGGAACAAGGACCGGGCGGACGCCCTCGTCCGGACGCTGGCCTCGCCGCGCGTCCGCGCGTATCAGGCCGACGTGAGCGTGGAGAAGGAGGTCGACGCGCTCGTCGGCAAGGTCGAGGCGGACCTCGGGCCGGTCACCGTGCTGATCAACAACGCCGGCCCCATCACGAGGAACCTCCTCATCTCCATGCCCGCGGAAGAGTGGTTCGCGACCATCAACGCCCATCTGTCCGCGGCCTTCTTCTGCTCCCGCCGAGTCCTTCCTGAGATGATGAAGGCCCGCTACGGCCGGATCATCAACGTCTCCTCCATCGCCGGGGTCCGCGGCACGCCGGGGATGGTCCATTACTCGGCGGCCAAGGCGGGACTCATCGGCTTCTCGAAGGCCCTGGCCCGGGAGATGGGCTCCAAGGGGATCACCTGCAACACCTTGGTCCTCGGCCTCATCGAGTCCGAGAAGTTCGAGTCGACGCACGTGAACCCCCAGATACGGGTGGCGCTGGCGGCGGCCAAGGCGTTGAGCCGCAACGGCCGTCCCGACGAGATCGTGCACGCCGTGGAGTTCATGGCGGGCCGAGGCTCCGGTTATATGACGGGCCAGTCGATCGTCCTGGACGGCGGCACGGTGTGAGCGGGCTCCGGCCTCGTACCGCATGAAGCGGCTATCGGGCTCCGCGGCTCTCCCGCTGCTCTCGGCGTGCGCGGCGGCGTTCCTGGGCGTCCGCGCGCTCCGCCCCCCGCCGCGGCCGGCCGTCGACGACCCGGCCCGGCTGCTCGCGGGCGGCGCCGCTCAGGAATCGCGCGGATTCCTCCTGCGCGCCCTCGCGCCTTACTCG
>CAZTZW010000187.1:0-5812 GCA_964618085.1 uncultured Elusimicrobia bacterium | reverse complement strand
CCTGGCCGTCGCGCGGGCCGATCACGCGGCCGGGGAGCGCGCCGGGCGCGAGGCCGCGGCCGGCCTGGCGGAGGCTCTATGGAACCATTGATGGCGCAAACGACCGGAGATTTCATATATTCGCGTACGTCCATGCCCCGCAAGATACTGATCGTCGACGACGACAAGGCCATCCTCAGCCTGGTGCGCAAGTACTTCACCGCCGCCGGCTACTCCGTCGTGGTCACCGACAACGGGTCCGAGGGCCTGATGCTGGTCCGGGAGTCCCGTCCCGACGTCATCCTGGTGGACGTGGACATGCCCGGCCTCGACGGCGTCTCCGTGTGCCGCGTCCTTAAGAAGGAAGCCGCCACGCAGAACATCCCCGTGGTCATCATGTCCGGCGCGCGCATCTCCGAGTCCGACGTCCTGACGGGCTTCGGCGGCGGCGCCGACGACTACGTGGCCAAACCCTTCTCTTTGCCCGTGCTCTCCGCGCGCGTGGAAGCGGTGCTGCGCCGCTACAAGGCCGGCGGCCTGGCCGAGACCAAGCTGCGCAAGGCCGGCATCGAGCTGGATCCCGCGGGCCGGACCGTGAAGGTCGGCGGCAAGCCGGTGTCCCTCACGCGCAAGGAGTTCGACCTGCTGGCCGCCCTCATCGAGAAGGCCGGCAAGACCCTGAGCGTGCCCTACCTCCTCGAGACCGTCTGGGGCTACGACCCCGCGGACTACAACGACCCCGGCACCGTCGAGGTGCACGTCTCCCACCTGCGCAAGAAGCTCGGACCCAAGCTGGGCAAGCTCGTCGTCAACGTGCTCGGCCACGGCTACAAGTTCGACGCCTGACGCGGCCCGCGCGGAGTCCTGCGGCGGCGGCGAGAGCCGCCGCCGCTCTCTTTTCCCCCCGCCGCGCTCGCCGTTAAGAACGAGTTAAGGAGCGGTTCAGCGGCCCGACAGCGCGCCCGGCTATCCTCATGGTGTAGGCGAGGACAGGAGGCGTTATGAAGACCCTGATGCTGACGATGCTGGCGATGACGGCCGCGACCGCGGCGCACGCGGACGGCTACCGCTCGATGGCGCGCGAGATCGCGTCGCAGGCGCGCCGCGCCGGCGTGGTGCGCGTGGCGGTCCTTCCTTTCGAGCCGGCGGACGGCGGCAGCCCCCGCGACGGCTGGAACATCTCCGAGAAGCTCGTCACCCAGCTGGTGCGCACGGGCAAGGTCCAGGCCATCGAGCGCTCGATGCTGCGCCACCTCCTCTCCGAGCACCGCCTCGGCCTCTCGGGGGCCATCGACCCGGCCACCCTCAAGAAGCTGGGCCGCGTGCTCTCCGCCGACGCCATCGTCATGGGGAGCTTCACGACCTTGGGCAACGAGGTCGAGGTCAACGCCCGCCTCGTCAACACCGAGACCGGCGTCATCCTCGCCGCCAGCGAGCGGCGGGCCGACCGCGACTGGTTCGACCTGCCCAGCCTCTTCATCCCCGCCCCCCGCTTCACCGTGCCCCCTCCCACCATCGTCTCCGAGGAGGAGCTCATGCCCGCGTCGATGTCCATGGCGTCCCTGCGCGACGCGGTGGCCGACGAGGACTGCGAGGACGCGGCGGGCCGCGTGGACCGCCTGGAGAACGAGATCCTGGACATCAAGGCCCGCTACTGGGCCATGCAGCTGCGCAAGGGCGTGGACTTCGCCTCCCTGAAGAAGAACCCAGGCTCGACCATCAGCGACCCGGAGCTCAAGCAGCAGTTCTACGACCGCATGAACGCGTGGTACAAGATGAAGGACGTCCCGGCGCTGTCTCCCGTCGAGGTCAAGCGGATGGTGGCCAAGGACGGCGACGCCTACACGCTCCACAGCCGGTGCCGCCTGTGAGGCCCGCCATGAAGCGGGGAGGGCGGCCATGAGGACCATCCTCGTCGCAGACGACGAGCCGAGCGTGCGCTCCCTGCTCAGCCGCGCGCTCGGCGGCGACGACTGCCGCGTCCTGGCGGTCCCGGACGGCGAGGCGGCCCTGGCCGCGGCCCGGCGCGACGAGCCGGACGCCGTGCTGCTGGACCTGAACATGCCGCGTTTGGACGGCTGGGGCGTCCTGCGCGCCCTGCGGGAGGGAGCGCGCACGCGGCTGATCCCCATCATCCTGCTCTCCTCCGAGGCCGACCTCGCCGACCGCGTCGGAGGCCTGAACGGCGGCGCCGACGACTACGTCACCAAGCCCTTCCACCTCGACGAGCTGAAGGCGCGCCTGGAGGGCCTGCTGCGCCGCCACCGCGCGAGCCTGGGCGCCAGCCCCCTCACCGGCCTGCCGGGCAACCACGCCATCGCCGAGGAAGTGGAGCGCCGCATCGCGAGCGGCGAGCGCTTCGCCCTCTTCCACGCGGACATCGACCGCTTCAAGGCCTACAACGACGCGCACGGCGTGGCCGCCGGCGACGCCGTCCTGCTGGAGACCGCGCGCCTCGTGCGCGAGGCCGCCGGCGACGCCTTCGCGGGGCACGTCGGCGGCGACGACTTCGCGCTGGTGACCGGGGCCGTGGAGGCGCCGCTGACGGCCCAGCGCTTGGTCACCTTGTTCGACGAGCGGGCCGCCGGCTTCGCGCCGACGCCGGACCGCCGCCGCCTGACTCTGTCGGTCGGCATCGCGACGACGACGCGCCGGACCTTCCTCGGCTACCGGGACGCGGCCGCCGTGGCCTCGGAGATGAAGGGCTACGTGAAGGGACAGAGGCGCGCGCTGAGCTGCTTCGCCTTCGACCGACGGTCCGACCCCCGTCAGTAGACGCCGCGCTCCTGGTACCAGGGGATGCCGCGGCTGGAGGGCTTCACGCAGTCCACGAAGACGACCACGCGGTCGTCGTTGTAGACGTAGCCCCAGCGCCCGGTGCCCCGGATGCGGGAGCCGTCCACCTGGCCGCCGCGCAGGATGTCCGAGCGGTAGTTCTCCACTCGGTCGGTGTCGCGGCCGCAGATCTGCAGGCTGAGCATCGGGATCTCGCCCAGGTACTTCGGGATGAGCTGCTCGAGCTTGGTGGGGATGCGCTTCTCCGCCTTCACGTAGTCGGCGAGGCTCGCCTCGATCTTGCCGAGGCCCGCGCGGGCCCGGTCCTCGCGCCCGCGGTTGTCGGCGACGCTGGCTTCCTTGTCGAAGTCGGAGCCTCCGATGTCGGAGCCCCCGAACATGCTCGCGCAGCCCGACAGTCCGGCCACGACGCAGAGAAGCAACAGTTTTCTCATGACGCATCCCCCCGTGCGATGGTCCCTCCGCCGAGGACCTCGTCACCCGCGTAGAAAACGACGGCTTGCCCCGGCGTGACCGCGGACTGAGGGGCGTCGAACGAGAGCGCCGCGGTCGCGCCGGAACCCGTGAGCAGGGCCGCCGCCGGCGCGTGCCGGTGCCGGATGCGCGCCTCGACGCGGATCGGCGCCGAAGGCGCCGCGCCGGTCCAAGTCACGCCCGTCGCCGTCAGCCTCTTCGAAAAAGTCTCTTCCTTCGTCCCCACGACCACGGTGTTGGTCTCGGGCTCGATGCGCGTGACGTACACCGGCTCCGCCGTGGTGACGCCGAGCCCCTTGCGCTGGCCGATGGTCATGCCCGCGTAGCCGCCGTGGGCGCCGAGCGTCTTGCCGTCCGTGGAGACCACGCGGCCCGGCTCGGGCCGCGCGCCGTGCGCGGCCAGGAAGCCCTTCACGTCGCGGTCCGGCACGAAGCACGTTTCCATGCTCTCCGGCTTGTCGGCCGTCTTCAGACCCAGAGCGCGGGCCTTCGCGCGCACCTCCGCCTTCGACAGCGCGCCGACCGGGAACATCACCTTGCCGAGTTCGCGCGCCGTGAGCGAGTACAGGAAATAGGTCTGGTCCTTGGCCTCGTCGCGGGACTTGTACAGGCGTCCGCCCTCGGCGCGCGCGTAGTGTCCCGTGGCCACGGCGTCGCACTTCCAGGCCTCGGCGAGGCCGAGGAGGTGGCCGAACTTCACCTTGCGGTTGCACTCCACGCAGGGGTTGGGCGTGCGGCCCGCCAGGTAGGCGTCGATGAAGGGCTTGATGACGGCGTCGTTGAACAGCTCGGCCATGTCGACCGTGTAGTGGGAGACGCCCAGCGCCTCGCACACGCGCTTGGCGTCGTCCACGTCGGCCGGCGAGCCGCAGCAGCCGAAGCCGACGTCGGAGCGGCCGAGCAGCTTCATGGTGACGCCGACGGCCTCGTGGCCGGCCTCCTTGACGAGGGCGGCGGCGACCGAGGAGTCCACGCCCCCGCTCATCGCGACGAGGACGCGGCTCATGCCGCGGCTCCCACGGCGCGCAGCTTCTCCACGGCCTTGGGCAGGACGGCCAGGAAGCGGTCGACATCGGCGGCGGTCGTGCCCCAGCCGGTGGAGACGCGGACGGCGGAGGCGGCGCGCTCCGGGTCGACGCCCATCGCGGTCAGGACGTGAGAGGGCAAGGACGCGCCGGAGGAGCACGCGGGCCCGGAAGACACGCACACGCCCTCCAGGTCCAGCGCGATGACGAGCCGGTGGCCGTCCACGCCGTCGAAGCCCAGGTGCGAGGTGTTGGGCAGGCGCGCGGCCGAGCCGTTGAGGCGCGCGCCCGGCACCGCCAGGGCGCCGGCCTCGATGCGCTCGCGCAGCTTCAGCGCCGCGGAGGCGTGCGCGGACAGCTCGCGGGCGGCCAGCTCGCAGGCGAGGCCGAAGCCGACGATGGACGCCACGTTCTCCGTGCCGCCGCGCCGGTTCTTCTCCTGATGGCCGGTGACGACGGGCGACAGGCGCGTCCCTTTCCTGATCCACAGCGCGCCGACGCCCTTGGGCGCGTTGAGCTTGTGGCCCGACAGCGCGAGGAGGTCGACGCCCAGCGTCTTCACGTCGATGGCCACCTTGCCGACCGACTGGACGGCGTCGGCATGGAGGAGGACGCCCCTCCCGGCGAGGGCCTTGGCCAGCGCGGCGACGGGCTGGAGCACGCCGGTCTCGTTGTTGCTGTGCATCAGCGAGACCACGGCCGCGTCGTCGCCCGCGGCGCGCGCCATGGCGTCGGCGTCCACGGTCCCGTCCGGGCGGCACGGCGCTTCATGCACCTCGAAGCCGCGGCGGCCCAGCTGCGAGACCAGGAGACGGACCGCGTCGTGCTCGACGCACGAGGTCACCACCTTGCGGCGCTTGCCCCCGCTCTCGTCGCGCGCCTGCCACGCTCCGCCCGCGATGGCGAGCACGTCGGCCTCCGAGCCGCCCGAGGTGAAGACGACCTCGGAAGGGTCGGAAGAGCCGAGCAGGGCGGCCGCCTGCGCGCGGGCGCGCTCCACGGCGGCGCGCGCCTTCTGTCCGAGGGAGTAGACCGAGTTGGGGTTGCCGAAGCCCTCGCGCAGCCACGGCAGCATCGCGTCCACCACCTCCGGGCGGACGGGCGTCGTGGCGTTGTGGTCGAGGTAGACGCTCACTGGCCGAAGCCGAATCCCTTGAAGAGGTCGTCCTCACCGGCCTTGTCGCCTTCGGCGCCCGCGGGCTTGGGCTTCTCCACGGGCTTGGGCGCCTCGGCGCCGGGCAGGGCGACCGCCTTGGGCGCGCCCTTGCTGTTGACGGGGGCCACGATGGACTTGCGGATGCCCTCGGAGAAGATGATGCGGCCCTTCTTGCGGTCGTAGTAGAGACGGAACTGGCTCTGCTTGGTCTGGGGCTCGTAGGCCTTGCCCAGGTTGTCGCGCTCCTGCTCCCAGCCCGGGTTGTAGAGCATGCGCCCGCGCACGTCCACCTTCTCGGCGAGGATGGGCAGCGAGAAGCGGATGCGGTAGAAGCCGGTGGTGTCGGAGACGCCGGGGTCGAAGGAGGAGGTCGCGAAGCCGG
>CAZTZW010000186.1:0-5825 GCA_964618085.1 uncultured Elusimicrobia bacterium | reverse complement strand
CGCCTTCCCGTTCACGACCATCTGGGTCGTCCCCAACACCAACGACGCGCTCATCGTGGGCTCCGGCGCGCCGCTGTCCCCCGACCCGGCGGCGCTGGAGCGCGCCTTCCTGCGCGCCGACGTCTGGCGCGACCTGGCGCGCGTCGACATCGGAGCGCCGACGTCTTTACTCTCGCTCCAGAACGTCTCGGAGGAGACGGCCGCGCTCCTGGCCGGCCAGGGCCCGGTCAACTCCGAGCTGCGCCCGCGCCTCGAGCACGCCGCCCCGCTCGCCTTCTACCGGCGCGACATGGTCACCATCCTGACCGAGCACGACGACCGCAACGATGAGGGCCGCCGCGAGCGGCTCCTCCTCGCCCGGCACCTGAAGGCGCGGGGGCGGCCCATGACCACGCGCGAGTACAAGGACTGGGCCGGCATCTCTCACATGCCCGCCGAGCGCCCCGCCGTGGAGGCGACGCTGGCCCGCTGGCGGGGCGCCCGCCCCTGGGACCAAGACGTCGACACCGCGCGCCGCATGATCTGGCGCGAGTGGGGCCTCGACCCTTAGCGCCCCCGGCTCACGCGCTCGTGCTCGGCGTCCAGCGCCCCCGCGCAGACCGCGAGGAACCAAGGGACGACGGCGACCGAGAGCATCCCGCAGACGGGCGGCAGCCAGTACCAATCCATGATCCAACCTCCTGCGCTCATCGCGCCTCCCCCGAAGGGTCGGTGATGAGCAGGTAATGTCGCTCGGCGGGCTCGAGGCCCCAGAGCCCGTCGGTCGTCCTCTCGCAGCGGACGCGCAGGCGCGCCCAGCGCTCGCGCAGGCGCATCATGCCGTCGCTCCACACGGCGGTCTTGCGGGGGCCGTGCGCCCCCTCGAAGACGACGGCCCGCGCCGCCGAGCCCGGCACGCGCAGCGCGCAGCCGTGCGCGCACGCCTCCGCCGCCCCGTCGGCGAACAGACGCCCGCACAGGATGTCGCAGCTGCGCAGGCCGGCCTCCGCGCCCTCCTTCAAGCCGAGCAGCTCACGCGCCGCCGGGTTCATGTACAGGATGGTCCCGTCGGCGTCCGAAAGACAGACGCCCTCCTTGAGCGCCTCGACGTAGGGGTCCACTTTCATGGCCGGCCTCCCGCGCGGCGCTCGATCTCCCGCCGCACCTCGTCCACCAGCGTCGCAACGTTCTTGGCGAGCACGCTGCGGGCCGCGAAGCGGGGCCCGAGGGACTTCTCCGGCTCGGCCGCGAGCTCGTAGCTCACGACGCTGCCCGACCCCCGCTCCGCCACCGTCCAGCCGCCCTCGTAGCTCCTGAAGGAGCCGCCCCCGACCTCCCGGAAGACCACGCGCGAGGGCGCGGTCTCCTCCACCTCCAAGGTGAGCGCGACCGAGCGCTTCACGAAGAGGAAGCGCCCGCTGCCCCGCTGCAGCAGCACCGCCTTGTTCCCCGTCCGACAGAGCACGCGGCTCTGCTCCAGGGACGACACGAACCCCGGCATCGCCGCGTAGTCCGTGAGCACGGCGAAGACGGCCGCCGATGAGGCGGCCGTCTCGAAGCGGGCGCTGACCCGGTACGCGTCCCCCCGCCTCTCCAGCTCCACCGCCGGCCCGGCGGCGGCGATCGTCGCCGTCAGCGTCATCGCCGCCGCCAGGAGCAGGGGTCTCATAAGTCCTCAGAACATGAACTGGAAGAGCATGCGGCCCTGCACGATGGTCCGGCGCGCCGTCTGGTTGCCGGGCGTCGCGAGCAAGGTGTTCTGGCCCACGCCCGTCGGGTCGGCGAAGACGTAGGTGCCGACCGGCTGGCTGCCCGAGGGGGCCACGTTCCCCATGCGGTCGTACCACAGCGGGCAGTTGATGTAGATGGGCAGGTCCGCCACGATCTTCACGTTCTGCCCCTTGATGCGCCAGGTCAGAGAGGGCGCGATCTCGTGGATCGGTATGCCCATCTCGTTGTTGACCTCGCGGTTGACCGCCGTGCCCGCCGTCGTCCCGGTGCCCGTGGCCGAGTTGGTCAGGAAGCCGGACTTCTTGTCCATGTGCAGCAGGCCGTAGCGCAGGCCGATGCCGTAGGCCCCCTGCTGGTAGTCGGCCTGGGCGCGCGCCGCCGCGGCGAGCAGCACGCCGTAGCGGTTCTGGTAGCCGCCCCAGTTGGACTCCACCTCGGCGTTGACCTGCCGGTCGTCGCCCAGCGGGTGATGGATGACCGCGTCGGCGCCCACGGACCAGTAGTCGCCGCGCTGCATCGAGGTCGCGCCGGCGATGGTGCCCTTGCCCGGCCCGCCGCCCTGGTTGATGTACGGGTTGTAGTTGGTGTCCATCAGCAGGTTCTTGTCGATGGTGCGCGACTGCAGCGCCGAGGAGTGCCCGACGAGGGTGTCCTTGGTGTACAGCGCGTTGAACATCACCGCCTTGGTCGTGCGCGTGGCCCCCAGCGGGTTCGGCTTGACGTGATAGATGTCCTCGTCGGCGCCGTCGTTGTAGCCGAAGCGGACCACCGTGTAAGGCACGCCGAAGCGCTCCGGCAGGTAGCGCTGCGGCACGCCGCGCGCGCCGGAGGAGAAGGTCCCGATGGTCCCCGTCCACACGCCCTTGGTCCCCATCAGCGCCAGACCGTAGTCTCGGCTCTGGTAGAAGGCCATGTTGGCGACCGAGCGGTCCCCGAACTCCATGAAGCCGCGGTCGGAGAGGCCCTCGCGGCTGTAGGGGACGCGGAACTGCCCGATCTTGACCACGGTCTGCTCGCCGAGCTTGGTCACCGGGATGTCGGCGACGAAGTCGAGCAGGCCCAGGTCGTTGTTGGTGGGGTTGGAGATCTCCCCGCCGAAGGCGAACTGGGTGTCGAACTTCACGTCCTCATAGTTGCCCTTGAACCCGACGCGCGCCTGCTTCAAGAACAGGTACACGCGCATGTTGTCGCGGAACGGGTCCGGCACGTACTGGCCCACGCCGATCATCTGCGCGCGCCCGTACATGTCCAGGCCGAGCTTGTCCGTCTGCACGACCTGCATCGCGTCCGCCTTCGGCGCCAGGCTCCCCAGGAGCAGCGCCGCGGCTGCCAGTCTCATCATCCGTTTCATACGTCCTCCTTTACGGCTTGGGCGCCAGCTCGAGCCGCCAGCGCACGGTCACATCGTCCGAGGTCTTCACCGCGCCGAACATCATGACGGGCGGCTTGACCCCGAAATCGGTCATCTTGAGGGCCAGCGAGCCCTCCAGGAACACGGAGCCCCCGCGGGTCTCCAGGCGGGAGTCCAGCACCGCCGCGCGGGCCTTGCCGGCGACGGACAGCTCGCCCTCCGCCGTCACGCGCCCCCCCTCCGCCTTGTAGGAGCGCAGGGCGAAGACGATGTCGGGGTGCTCGCCGGCCTTCAGCGCCTTCTGCAGGTTCTTGTCCAGGCCGCCGTGCGCGGACTTGAGGCTGGCCACCGGCACGGTCAGAGTCATCCGGGCCGGGGCCTTGGCGGACAGCGCCGCGGCGGCGTCGCCCGGCGCCTCCAGGCTCAGGGAGGCGGCGACCGCCGTCGAGGTGCTGGAGAAGGGGTGCAGGGAGGAGTCGCCCTCCAGCCACAAGACGCTGGAGGGCGCGAGGGTCAGCTCGACGGCGGAAGCGGGAAGGGCCAGGAGGAGGAGGGCGGCGCTCAGAGTGTTCATGCCCGACATGCAGGCAACACTCTTGCCACGCCCCCCTCCGGGAGCCTAGCGGGTCAGGAGTTCGGTGTGCCGGATCAGTCCGCCCAGGTGTGCGGCCCGCGCCAGCAGGCCGGAAGCGACGGCCGCGGCCAGCAGGAGCGGGACCCAGGCCCGCCGGCGCACTCTTCCGGCGCGCGCGGCATGCCAGAGGGCCGCCAGGCCCAGAACGCCCAGCGCCGCGGCCCCGGCCAGCGCCGCCTCCGCCGCCTCCTCATGCGCGTGGATGAGCGCCTCCGTGACGCCCGGCAGGGACTCGACGACATGCTCCGCCCCCTCTCCGGAGAAGTAGGCGGGCAGGACCGAGAGCGCGGAAAGCACGAACCCCGCGAGACCGGCCTTCTTGAGCTCGTCGCTGCGCAGCGCGGCCCCAGCCGACAGCAGCAATGCGCTGAAGGGGACCGCCAGGACCGGCACGTGGTTCAACAGCAGATGCGCTTGCGCTCCGTTCATCATACGTCCTCCTTGCTCAGTTTCCAGACGGCCCGTCGACCGTCCTCGCCGCGCCACTCCACCTTTCCGCCCGTGGCCCGGGCCAGCCCGTTCATCGCCGCGTTGCCCCAAGCGAAGCCGCCGTGCAGGCGCTTGAACCCCAGGCGGCGCGCGTGGCGCAGCAGCAGGCGCGTCAGGAACGAGGCGATGCCGCGCCCTTGGAAGTCGTCGTGGACGACGAAGGCCGCCTCGGCGTCCCCGGTCGCGGGGTCCTTCTCCCAGCGGGCGACGGCCAGGAGCCGCGAGGCGCGTCCCGCGCGCTCGAAGGCGCCCAAGGCCATGCGCGAGTCGTAGTCGAGCGTGACGAAGTCCTGGACCTGGGCGCGGCTGAGGCTCTTGAGCGGGCGTCCGTAGCGCAGGCTGACCGTGCTCTCGGAGTGCGAGTAGAACAGGTCCCGCAGGGCCCGCTCGTCCGAGGCCTTGAGCGGGCGGACCTCCAGGCGGGGACCGCCGCGCAGCGCGAGGGTGGTCTCGCACTCCGCCGGGTAGGGGCGTCCCTCCTTGGGCCAGGGCCGCTGGTCCGGGTAGACGAAGCCGAGCTCGCGCGCCTGCTCCAGCAGCCCGGGCCGGAAGCGCGGATGCGCGATGGAGATGAGCGCGAGCGCGCGCTCGCGCACGCTGCGGCCCTTGAGGCTGGCCACGCCCCACTCGGTGACCACGAAGTCCACGTCCGCGCGGGTGGTCACCACGCCCGAACCCGGCGCCAGAGTGGGCGCGATGCGCGAGAGCGTCCCGCCCTTGGCCGTGGAGGGCAGGGCGATGATGGACTTGCCGGCGCGCGAGCGCGCCGCCCCCCGGATGAAGTCCACCTGCCCGCCGAAGCCGCTGTAGAAGCGCGGACCGATGGAGTCGGCGCACACCTGTCCCGTCAGGTCCACCTGCAGGGCGGAGTTGATGGAGGTCATCTTGTCGTTGCGCGCGATGACGAAGGGGTCGTTCACGTAGTCCGAGGGGCGGAACTCGAAGCGCGGGTCGCGGTCCACGGCGTCGTAGAGCGCGCGGCTGCCCATGCAGAAGGAGGTGACCACCTTGCCGCGGTGCAGGGTCTTGCGGCTCCCGTCCACGGCGCCTGAGGCCAGCAGCGGCAGCAGGCCGTCGGAGAACATCTCGGTGTGCACGCCCAGTCCGCGCTTGTCCCCCAGCGCCGCCAGCACCGCGTCGGGGATGGCGCCGATGCCCGCCTGCAGCGTGGCGCCGTCCTCCACCAGCCCGGCGCAGAAGCGCGCGATGTCCGCCGCCTCGGGGCAGGAGTCGCGGCGCGGCAGCTCCAGCAGCGGCTCGTCGCCCTCCACCAGCACGTCGAGGCGCGAAGCCTCGACCAGGCTCTCGCCGCCGGTGCGCGGCATGCGGGGGTTGACCTGCGCGACGACCAGGCGGGCGCTGTCGACCGCCGCGCGGACCACGTCCACCGAGATGCCCAGAGAGAAGCGCCCGTCGCGGCCCGGCGGCGAGACCTGCACCAGGGCCACGTCCACCGGCAGGCGCCCGGAACGCAGCAGGGACGGGATCTCGTGCAGGAAGCACGGCGTGTAGTCCGCCGCCCCCGCGCGCACGGAGGCGCGCACGTTGGGGCCGATGAAGAAGGCGTTGTGACGGAAGCACGCCTGCAGCGCGGGGTCGGCGTAAGGGGCCGCGCCCGCGGTGAGCAGGTGCAGGACCTCC
>CAZTZW010000185.1:0-5865 GCA_964618085.1 uncultured Elusimicrobia bacterium | reverse complement strand
TGGCGCCTGGACGTGGCCGCCGGCCTCAAGCGCGGCGAGGGCCCCGCGCCCGCCGTGCCCGGCACCACCATCCTCGTGCGCGACCTGTTCTACAACACGCCCGCGCGCCTCGAGTTCCTCAAGTCCGACGCGCACGAGCGCGGCCGCCTGGCCGCGGTCATCGAGGAAGCCGCTCTCGCCAACCCCGGCGTGCGCTTCACGTACAAGGCCGAGGGCCGCCAGGTCCTGCGCCTGGAGCCCGAGGACAACGGCGACCCCTTCTCCGACCTGGACATGCGCGCCGCCGCCGTCCTCGGCGACGAGCTGGCCGGCGGCCTGCTGCCCGTCGAGGGCGAGCGGCCGGGCGTGCACCTGCGCATGCTCGTCTCCCCGCTCGACAAGATGCCCTCCTCGCGCGCGTTCCAGTATTTCTTCGTCAACAAGCGCCCGGTCCAGTCCAAGGCCTTGTCGGCCGCGCTGTACAAGGCCTACGGCGACCGCCCGAGCGGCAAGCACCCCGTGTGCGTCGCCATGCTCCAGCTCAACGGCGACGCCTTCGACGTCAACGTCCACCCGGGCAAGCGCGAGGTCCGCTTCAAGAACGAAGGCGAGCTCTTCGAGATCGTCTCCGGCCTCACCGCCTCCACCCTCGCCAAGCACAAGCCCGCCGCGCCCATCATCGTCGCCGAGCCCGTCGCCGCCGCGGCCGCCGCCCCCGCCCCCGCCGCCGCGGCCCCCGCGCCGCTGCTCGCCCCCGACGAGGTGCCCTCGCACTACCTGGGCGGGCACGCGCTGCTGCCCGACGAGTTCCGCCAGCTCAAGCTGGGCGCGGCCGTCGCGATGTCGGCCCCGCCCGGCGCGCCGGCCTGGTACACGCCGCCTTTCCGCTACCTCGGCCAGATCGAGAAGTCCTACCTGCTCTTCGAGGCCTCGGGGGGCCTCTTCATCCTCGACCAGCACGCCGCCGCCGAGCGCATCCTGTTCGAGAAGCTCATGGCCGAGGTCGGCCACGGCGAGGTCAAGTCGCAGAAGCTGATGATCCCCGTGCCCATCGACCTGCCCGCCTCCGCCGTGCGCATGGTGCTCGACAAGGCCGAGCGCCTGCGCAAGGTCGGCTTCGAGGTCGTCGCGCACGGCAGGAACGGTCTGCACGTCACCGCGGTCCCCGCCCTGTTCCACCGGACCGAGGACGTCAAGCGCCTCATGCACCGCGTCATCGACTCGCTGCACGACCCCGTCGACGAAGCCGCCCAGCTCAAGCACGACGCCATCGCCACCATCGCCTGCAAGGCCTCGGTCAAGGCGCACGACCGGCTGGGCGAGGACGAGGCCTACAAGCTCATCGACGAGCTCAAGGACTGCAAGGACGGCTCGGCCTGTCCGCACGGGCGGCGCGCCATCCTCTCGCTCAACCGCGAGGAGTTGGCCCGCCGCTTCCAGCGCCCCGGCGCCGTCCCGTTGTGAAAATCGGGCTGACCGCCCGTATCGTCATCGGCCTCGTCCTGGGCGTCGCCGCGGGGACCTACCTCGGTCCCGCCGCCAAGCCGCTGGCCGAGTTCGGCAAGCTCGTCATCCAGGCCGTCAAGCTCGCGGCCATCCCGCTGCTCATGCTCACCATCATGAGCGCGGTGCTCACCACGCAGATCAGCGCCAAAGGCGGCCTGCGCATGGCGGTGTTCGCAACCATCAACGCGACCATCGCGCTGTGCTTCGGCCTGGGCATCTCCAACTACTTCGAGCCCGGCCACCATCTCACCCTCGTCGCCGCGGACGGGGCGGCGCCCCCCGTGGGCAAGCTCGAATTGGCGCGCTTCCTCTCCAACTTCGTCCCGCCGAGCCTGGTGCAGCCCTTCATCGACAACGCCGTGCTGCCCCTGGTGGTCATGTCCGTGCTCCTGGGGCTGGCCCTGCGCAAGCTCAAGGACGCGGGAGAGCCGATGGGCGTCATCGAGACGGGCCTGGCCACCTTCCAGAAGGCCGTCGAGCTCATCTTGGGCTGGATCATCACCTTGACCCCCTTCGCCGTCTTCGCCGTGGTGGCCAAGTCGGTCGGCGAATACGGCCTCTCGCCGCTCAAGGGCCTGGCCTGGTACGTCGGCGCGGGCCTGCTCGGCATGACTTTGCATTCGCTCATCACCTATCAGCTGTGGCTGAAGCTCTACGCCAAGATGCCGCTGCGCCGCTTCTGGGCCGCGGCCAAGGAGCCGATGATCTACTCCATCGGCGCCAACTCCAGCCTGGCGACCTTGCCCATCACGCTCAAGTCGCTCGGGAACCTCGGCGTGAGCAAGGCGTCCTCGACGCTCGGCGCCTGCGTGGGCACCAATCTCAATAACGACGGCATCATCCTCTACGAGGCGATGGCCGTTCTGCTCGTCGCCCAAGCGCACGGTCTCGACATGAATCTCGCCCAGCAGATCTCGGCCGCTTTGGCCTGTCTCGTCGCGGCCATGGGCATCGCGGGCGTGCCCGAGGCGGGCTTCGTGTCCCTCGCCTTGGTCCTAGCCACCGTCGGCCTGCCCGTCGAGATCCTGCCCCTGCTGCTCACCGTGGATTGGATCCTCGCGCGGGCGCGCTCGGTGGTCAACGTGCTCGCCGACATGACGGTCTCCATCCTCCTCGACCGCGCCGACGGCAAGAAGTTCGTCTAAGGAACCGTCGTCTCGGAGACGACGACGCCCGCCTCGTCGCGCACTCTCAATACGTGCGCTCCCGCGGGCAACCATAGCTCGTAGCGGCCTTCGACCGCGGCCATCTGGTCGGCGGGCGCCGAGGACGTCCCCTCCGCGACGGGATACGCCGAGACGAAGCGCGCCCCCTTCCCCTCCGCCGTTCCCGCCACGCGCCGCAGGCCCGGGCGCGGCAGCCACGGCGGACGCAGGCTGCCAGGCGCGCGCGCGACGAAAGGCGGGTGCACGAGATAACCGTCCACCACGGGCTTGCCGTCCTTGGAACGCGGCAGCATCGGGGTCGCGGCGGGCAGGACCAAGGCGCGGCGCGGGCGCTTCGGGTCGTCGAGGACCAGCGGCTTGTAGAAATCATCGCCGCGGAAATAAGGATCGAGCGCGTCGGCGACCTGGTACAGCGAGAAGGGCTCACGCCCGGTCAGCTCCCATACCCATTGCGCCATGGCCTTGCCGAAGGTCGGGCTCTCGCGCTTATAGACGTGGGCGTAACCCGCCCAGACGACGACCTTGGCGTCGGGCTTCGCCTTCAAGACTCGCTCATACAGGTTGCGCGCCTGCGCCTCCTCGCGGTCGCCCCCGCCCATGCTCTCGTCCTCGTAGGCGACGAGTTTGAAGCCGAGCTTGAGGGCCTCGCGCGTGAGGCCGGCGAGTTGGGGCTCCATGAAGTAATAGCCCGACGCGGCGTCGGCCGCCGAGGAGATGGCCACCCGAGCCGGTTTCTCGGGCACGGGATGATGCAGGGTCTCCATGGCCAGGTACTCGTAGCCCAGCTCGCGTAGCAGGGGCAGCAGCCGCGTCCCGACGGCGCGCGTCTCGGGGACGTGATGCGCCTCGGCCAGCATGATGACGGAGTGCGACTTGGCCGCGCGACGCAAGACGGCCTCGGGCTCCTCCCAGCGCACCGCGGCGCGGGCCGCGTCCCACTCCGAGCCGTAGACGCGCGTGGGCGCCGCGCGCCCCGCCACCGCGCCGGCGCGCAGCATGGACACCAAGGCGCCCTGGTAGTCGCCGGCCGCCGCGAGGTAGGACGACTGTACGTCGAGCAGGAAGGCGATCATGCCGGCGTCCTGCAGCCGGCCGATGTAGCCGCGCGAGACGTCGAGCGCGCCCAGCACGTCGCCGCTCTTGAGCTTCGGGTCGAGCTCGACGGCCATCTTCCTATACAACGTCTTGAGGTCGGCGGGGACGTCGTTGCGGGCGGTCTCCGTGCTCGCGGCGCGCGCGGAGGAGGCCGCCAGGAGCAGGAGGCCGGCGAGAACTGCGCTCAGAGCGGGCAGAGCTTGAGGGCGCGCTCGGTCAGGTTCTCGGCGGGGAGCAGGAAGACGTTGCCGATGACCTTGGAGGACCGGGCGTTGAGGTCGTAGGCCGTGGCCTTGTCCACGCCGATACCGCGGTAAAGAGCGCGCTGGTAGGGGTAGACGCCCAGGTTCGAGACGCCGGAGGCGATGCCCAAGGCGCCGGCGAAATGGAGCGTCACGTTCACCGCGCCGTTCTCGGCGACGGTCATGATCGCGGCCAGGCTATTGCCGCCGAAGTAGCGCATCGAACCGGTCTCGGTCACGCCGTCGGGGGTGGTCGACGGCTCGCACTTGGCGTAGGCGAGACGGGCCAGGCACGGCGCCTCATCGGGGTTGGTCTTATCGGTGACCCAGAGGACCATGGTGCGGCCCTCGAAATCGGGGCTGGGGGCGCAGACCGAGGCGGCGGCGGGAGCGGCGGAGAGGGCGAGAAGGGCGGCGGAAAGAAGGCGCATCATGGGAGTACCTCGATAGGACCCCGTCGTCGGGGCCGAATGACTTTATTCTATCACGAGGCGGTCAATCCGTGACCTTCGATTTCTTCTCGAGCCAGGCCCCGAGGGCGGCGTAGGTGCGCTTGACCGTTTGCTGCTCCTTCTCGTATTCCTCGAGGAACTTCACGAAAGCCGCGTTCTCCTCGGGGGTGTGCGTGCCCTTGGCGAAGGCGCGGTAGTAGGCTTGGCCGGCCTCGAAGTACTCCACGGCCGCCGCCAGATCGCGCGCCACCTCGCCCGCGGAATCGAGCGAGTTCTTCGCGCGCACGGGCGCTTTAGGCGGGATGATGACGGGTTTCTTGGGCGCCTCGACGACGGCGGGAGCCGTGACGGCGGCGGTGGAGACGTCCTGGGCCGCCGCGGACACGGCGAGGAAAAGGAGGAGCGTGTTCATGGGGCCACGATAGCATTTCTCGTCGAGGGCCCAGATCGGGACATGGGTCTTGACGCTGGCGGAAGCGGGGCTATACTACGAGCGACCCGCCCCGAACCCGGTGTGCCGCAGAATCAGGACGCCGGGGTGAAGCCAAGGCTGAAGCCGGCGCAGGGAGAAGGTGACGCGGACGCAGTCGCTGACGCGAAGTACGCCGAAGTGGACGTGGACGCGAAGTCCGACGTGCAGTCCCGAAGCCGTGCACGCGCCGTCGTGGTCGCTTCCGCCGAGACACGAGGACGCGCGGGCGTTGCGGGGTCGGGGCGGGTCCTGTGAGGCGCTGAGACGGTCCCTTGTGGACGCCTGGTCTCAGCGCCTCCTACTTTTATAGGTCAGCGCGGCAGGTGGGCGATGATGGAGCAGACGGCCCAGCCCGACAAGAGCGCCCACGCCCAGGTCCGCCGCGACCCCTTCTCCGGCATGCCGTCGGCGAGCAGCAGGCCGGCGGCCGGCGTCAGGCCCAGCAGGTAGCTCGCCTTGACCGTGGAGTACGCCGGCACCGACAGGAAGAGCCACGCTAGAGCCGCCAGCCCGGTGGCCAAGGCGGTCGACGAGGCGAGCGCCGCGTCCTCCCCCTTCCGCAAAGCGCGCCCGATGCCCGCGAGGAGCAGCGCCGAGGGGATCAGGCCCCAGACCGCCGCGGCGGCCTGCCAGGAAGGGCGCCAGAAAGGCTCGACGTCGGGATTGACGATGCCGCTGTTCCAGCCGTCGAGCCACAGCGTGGAGTACAGCGCGTCCCAGAAGCCCGAGACGCCCGCGTACGCCGGCCGGACCAGCGCCGCGCCGAAGCGCAGGAAGTCTCCCGCCGTACGGTAGCCCGGGTCCTGGCTCCAGGCGATGCCGCGCGCCGGGTCCCAGCCGCCGATGAAGGGCGCGCCGTGCAGCGCCCAGGAGCGGACGTACCACCAGCCCCCCGCGAGGAACGCGCCCGCGAGCGCCGCGCCCCACCAGCGCCGGGGCCGGCGCACGCCTAA
>CAZTZW010000184.1:5149-5889 GCA_964618085.1 uncultured Elusimicrobia bacterium | reverse complement strand
GAGGGGCATCACGGGCGCGGCGGCGAGCGGGGCGGCCGCGGGCGCGATGAGAGCGGGCGTCACGAGGGACGGAGCGCTCAGGAGGCTGCCGGACAGGGGCGCCAGGTTCGGCGCGGAGAAAACGGTCATCGCGGGCGCGTTCAGGCGCGGCACGGCGACGGGGCGGGAGACGTTGGCGACGGCCCACGCGGCGCTGCGGCCGGGACCGGTGACGAGGAGAGCGGCGGTGAGGGAAACGGCGAGGGACTTCTTAAGCATCAAGCCTCCACTTATATAAGGTGCGCACGAGATTCTATCGCGAGAGCGTCTTTCGAGAGATGAGACCGAAGGGGTCATTTCTGGAATTCTTTAGGCCTACGAAACCTGGGACCGAACCTATTCGCGGGTGGGACCTCCGCGTGGGCCTTCCTTCCCGGCCAGCCGCCAGGCGATCTCGGCGGCGTGCCGGTAGCCCACGAGGACGTGGACCACGGCGGCGGCGGAAGCGGCCGCGGCGGCGGCGATGGCGGCCGAGCGCGGCGAAAGGGGGTCGACGGAGGCGCCGGGACCCGGGGGCAGGTGCAGGCGCAGGATGTCCTCGCGCGCGACGCGGGGGCCGTAGAAGGCGGCCGCAGCGCGGCGGCGCTGCTCGGCGATGTGCGGGGAGCCCAGCTTCTCGGCCTCCGCGGCGTCGTTGAGCTCGCCGATGCGGTTCAGGGGCTGGAGCCCCCGCTTGAGCAGCCACAGGCCCGCGGTCAGGC
>CAZTZW010000184.1:0-5139 GCA_964618085.1 uncultured Elusimicrobia bacterium | reverse complement strand
GAGTAGCCCACGCCGCCCACGGCGGCCCAGCGGATGAGGGCGTGCACCGCGGGGATGCCCGCGAACACGCCGCGGCTGATGTCGGCGACCCGGGCCGGGAGGCCGTTGCTCTCGCCGGTCTCGTGGTCCATCACGTGCTTGCCGTAGGCGTAGCCGTAGTGCACCGGCAGGTTCTGCTCTGAATAGAGCTCGTGGCCGCGGCTCTTTATCTCGGAGACCAGCCGGGCCACGTCGCGGCGGTTGGGGGGATAGTACTGGCCGTGCGCCACGCCGTGGACGAGATAGGTCTTCCCGCCGCGCTCCACCTTGATGGCGGGCACGGCCCACTCCCGGTCCACGGGGAGCAGTTCGGAGGGGGACTTCTCGGCGATGCCGTCCCAGACGCGGCCGAGCAGAGCCGCGCGGTCGGTCTGGCCCTTCGGCACGTCCCGGGTCTCGATGACGCCGAGGTCGATCAGGCGCACGAGCGCGTCGGGGACGTTCGCGGCCTCGACGACGGCTTCGACCGGGGTCGGGGCCTTGGCGGCGGCGGGAGCGAGGAGAGCGGCCGCGGGAGCGGCGGGCGGCGCGTCATGGGGAACGGAGAAGGACGGCGTCAGGGTCGCGGAGAGTCCCGCGGGCGTCGTGAGGAGCGGCGACAACGACGCCGCCGGCGCCATGCGGGCCGGCGCGACGAACGCCGGCGCGACGGGACGGACCGCCTTCACCGTCGCCGAAGCCGTGGCGGCTCCGACGAACAACGCGGCGAGGGCGGTCTGGAGGATCATCCGCTCCGTTACCAGCTCGACGAGCTGTTGCCCGAGCTCGAGCTGCCCCACGAGGAGCCGCTGTTGTCCGACGAGGACGACGAGCCCCAGTTGGACGAGGAGCCGCTGGACGACGAGGAGCTGGCGCGGCGGCGGTCCTCTTCTTCCTCTTCGCGGCGGCGGCGGGCGGCTTCCTCGGCGGCGCGCTTGCGGCGCTCCTCTTCGCGGTGGCGCTCCACCTCGGCCTCGGCGTTGGCGATGGCGTTGGCCGCGGCGCGGGCCGCGGACTCGGCGCCGCGGGACGCGGCGGCGTAATCGCCGCGCGACAACGCGCTGCGCGCGCCGTCGAGCTGGCTGGAGCCCGGGGAGCCCGAGATGTACACGCCGTAGGAGCCGGACCAGTTCGTGGCCTCGCGGACCTTCGACGCGGCCGAGGAGATGGCGCTCGAGGCGGAGGCCGCGGCGGAGAGCTCGCCCTTCAGGTCGGCCGCGACGGCGGACGCCGCGGAGGTGATGCGGTCGGCCTCGCGGTCGAGCGCGTTCCAGTCGCCGTGGGCGGCCTTGGCCGCGTCGACGGCGGTAGAGTAGGCGCCCTCGAGCTTCTTGAGGTCGCGCTTGGCCCGGTCGATGGCGTCGCTGTCGGCGATGCCGTCGTTGGCGGTCTGCTGGGAGAGGTTCCCGGCCGTGCCGAGCTGCTTGTAGGCGGCCTGGAGGCTGCGCTCCACCTCGGCGTAGGCGTCGAAGTCGTTGCGGGCGGAGACCCACACCTGGTCGAGGAGGGCGGTCGCGGCCGCGAGCGCGGCGGCGGCCTTGAAGGGGTCGCCCTTGGCGGCCTCGATCTGCTCGACGGCGGCGTCGAGCTCGGCCTTGGCCTTGGTCAGCGCCGTGAGCGTGGCCTTCATCGTGCGGCGGTCGCCTTCGACCGTCTTCGTGAACTCGCGGACGCGCTTCTGCTGCGCGTCGCGGGCGGTCTTGTTGGCGGCGACGGCGGCGTCCAGGCGGGCGCGCTTCTCGTCGATCTCGGAGACGCGGTGCTGGGCGACGGACTGGTGGGCGGCGACCTGGGACAGCAGGTCGGCGGCGAGGAGGACCTTGCCCTCGGTGAAGGCGCGCAGGGCCTTCTCGCGCTTGGTGGCCGCGGCCTCGATGGCGGCCTCGGCCTCGTCGACGTTGTCCTTGACGGTGCCGTTGGCGTTGGGGTGGGAGGCGTCGCCGGCGTTGAGCGCCAAAGTGGAGGCGGCGAAGTCCTTCTCGATGGAGGCGAGGGTCTTCTTGGCGCCGGGCATCAACGCCTCGAGGCGCTCGGTCTCGGCGCGGCGCTGCTGCTCGACCGCGGCGTGGGTCTCCAGAGACTTGAGGCCGGCGGCGACGATCTCGGCGGCGCCGCGGGAGGCGGTCTCCGCCTTCGCGAAGACTTCCTTGGCCTTGGCGAGGTCGCCCTGGCCCAGGAGCTGGTCGGTCTTCTCGGCGAGCTCGCGGCCCTTGGCGATGAAGTCGGTCGGGTCGGAGCCCTTCTCGGTGAGCATCTGGTCGGCGGCGAGGCCCAGAGCGGCGCCGATCTTGGCGCGGGCCGCGGCGACGGCGGCCTCGGCGCCGGTCATGGTCGCGCGCAGGGCGGCGAGCGCCTTGGCGCCGCGGGCGAGGTCCTCGGCCTTGGCGGCCATGGCCGCGATGTCGGCGACGAGGTTCTCCACGCGCTCGGCGACGGACTTCTCGGCGATGTCGTCGGCGATCTTGGCGGCGCGGGTCGAGAGCTTCTTCTTGTCCTGCGCGATCCAGTCGGCGTCGACCTCGTCGGCGACGAGGCTCTTGGCCGAGGCGTCGGCGGAGGCCAAGGTCTCGGCGCGGGCCTTCACCAGCGCCGCCACGAGGGCGGTCGACTCCGCGACGATGCGGGCCGCTTCCGCGCCGCCGCCGTCGACGGCCTTGATGGGGTCGGTCTGAGAGGTGACGCGGGCGTCGGCGACCAGCTTGGTCGCGGCGGGGAGGGCTTCCGTGAAGACGGCGGGGACGGCGAACAGGCCGTCGGCGGCGGCGAGGGAGTCCTGGGCCTTGGCCGCGGCGGCGATCTTCTCGTCGAGCGCCGTGAAGTCCTTGCCGGACTCGTCCACGGCCTTCTCCAGCTTCTCGATGGACGTCGCGGCTTCCTGGGCGCGCGCGTTGAACATCGCGATGAGCTCGTCGAAGGAGAGGCTGAAGGCCTCGTAGGACTTCACGTCGCCGTAGAGCTCGGTCTGCCAGCTCTGCGTCTTGCCGGCGACGAGCGCGACGGGGTCGCCGGGCTTGAACTCGATCTTGGCGGTGGAGAGCTTGGCCTCGGCCGCGGTGAAGTTGCCCGTCGCGAAGAGGTTGAACACCCAGCGCGGTCCCATCTTCGGGCGCACGAGCGCGGTGGCCTCGTCGTGGACCATGCGGGCTTTGTTGAGGAGGATCTTCGAGTAGCCGGCGCTGGAGCGGATCTGCGCGGCCAGGGCCAACGTGTCGCCGGTCCAGCCGCGGGCGTCGGGGCCGGTCTCGGGTCCGACGTAGGCCTTGATCTTGGCCTCGAGGTTGTTGACCGCGTCGTCGGGCTTGCCGAAGATGGCCTCGATCTTGGTGTCGAGGATCTTGTCCCACTTCTGCAGCGCGAGCTCGGCCTTGGCGGAGGCGCGCGCGGCGCGGCGGTTGAAGAAGATGGCCGCGCCGAGCGTGAGCAGGGAGCCGATGAGCATGGCCAACCAGAACATCATGAGCTTGGTCTTGGCCGCGGCGTCGGCGGCGTCGATGGCCTGCTCGGCGGAGGCGAGCGCCGACTTGGCGGTCTGGAGGGAGCGGGTCCAGGCGGCGGAGCCGTCGTCGTGGGCCTGGCGCGCCTGGCGCAGCGCCTGCTGGGCGGCGGTCAGGTCGGCCTGGCCGTAGTCGGAGCGCAGGCGGGAGGCGAGCTGGCCGTGCAGCTTCTGAGCCTCGGCGATCTGGGCGGCGCCGGCGGGGTGGGCGGCGAGGGCGCTCGCGACCTGACGGACCTCGGAGAGCACGGTCTCGGCGGCGGCGGCGGCGCGGCGCGGGTCGGAGCCCTTCAGCTTCTCGGCGGCGGCGAGAGTCTCGCGCCAGGCGGTGATGCCGGGGCGGGCGAGCTCGCCGGAGGCGTTGGGCTTGGAGGAGCGGTAGGCGGCGGCGGCCTTGTCGAGGGCGTCGAGTTCGGTCTTGGCGGCGGTGAGGCGCTCGGCCGCGCTGGCGGCGGAGCGTTCGAAGCCGCTCATCGCCTCGATGGCGGAGCGCAGGTCGGAGACGACGCCGGAGGCCGTCTTCGCGGCCTGGCTGAGGCTGCGCTTCTCCAGCTGGGTCTTAGCCTCGGCGAGCAGGCGGCGGGTCTCGGCGACGTCGACGGAGCCCACGGCGGCGTTCGGGAAGCGAGAGACGAAGGCGGAGCGGGCCGACGCGTACTGGTCGAGCAAGGTCGCGGCTTCGGCGACCGCGGTGCGGGCGCTCTGGGCGGTGCGGGCGATGGCGGAGGCGACGAGGCGGTCGAGGTTCTCGACGGTGCCGCTGACGGCGCCGTAGACGTCGCCGCCGTTGCGCAGGCCGCTGACGGCCCACTGGTCGAGGTCGCCGGCGAAGCGGCGGCCGCTGTTGACGTCCAGGCCGTTGGCGCGCATGGCGTCGGAGCCGCGGAGGTAGAGCTTGCGCTGCTCCATCACGATGGTCAGGATGGCGTGGTCGCGCTGGCCGCTCTGGGCGTTGGCGGACGCGCTGCCGAGCTTGGCGAAGAGGCCCTGGCCCGTGCCGTAGTCGACGGCGTCGAGGTCGTAGAAGGTGCGGCCCTCGACGTTGACGAAGCGGTTGCCGGACGCGTTGCCGACGATGACGATGCTCCAGTTCTTGTCCGCGAGGTAGGCCGCGATGCGGCGCAGGGCCGCCCGGTCGACGTTGGGGCTGCCGATGACGTAGAGCTTCTTATCGGTGGAGGCCTGGCGGATGGCGTCGTTGATGTCGCGCGCCTCGACGTAGTCGGCCTGCTGGGCGCCGGCCTGGGCGAGGATGAACTCGGCGGCGGGGAGGCTCAGGACGGTGGGAGCCTTCACGGGCTCCTGGGCGATGGAGACCGCGGGCACGGCCTGGCCCAAGGTGAGCGCGGCGAGAGCGGCCATGGCGTAGCGGCGCAGGGAGCTCACGCGGCCGACGGCCTGGGGCGCGGCCGCCGCGACGACGGGCGCGGTCTCGGAGGCGGACATCGTGCCGAACTCGGCGGCGAGGCGCGTCAGCGCGAGCTGGGTCTTGGCGGGCGTGATGACGCCGGTCTCGCGGCGCAGGGAAGTCAGCGCGGCGGAGAGGGAGGGCTCGGAGGCGGCGCGGGCGGACAGGGACGCGGCGGCGCCCTCGAGGCGGGCGACGGCGGTCTCGCCCAGGACGGCGA
>CAZTZW010000183.1:0-5916 GCA_964618085.1 uncultured Elusimicrobia bacterium | reverse complement strand
GCCGCTAAGCAGGCGACCGAGGCCTTCGCTCCCCATAAGAAGGACGCCTTCAAGAGCGTCGTCCTCGTCGAGTACCCCCGCCCCGGCGTCTACAGCATCGGCTTCGTCACCGGCGAGACCATCCTCGACGCGGGCGGCTCGCACAAGGCCCTGGCCTCGGTGTACGTCCCGAGCAACCACGTCTACATCGGCGAGGTGGTCCTCGTCCCCAAGGACCACCTCATCGCCACGAGCATGACCGTCCAGCACGGCATCCAGACCGTGCTCGCCGCGGGCGCCGGCCTGCCCGAGCACATCAAACCTCGCGCCTGAACGCGCGAATCGGACCATGAATCCTTCGACGAAAGACCTTATCGCGCACTACGGCCTCCTCCCTCATCCAGAAGGCGGCTACTTCCAAGAGACCTACCGCTCGAAGGAATCCGTCGCGGCGAACGCCCTTCCCGCCCGCTTCGGCGGCGAGCGCAGCGTCTGCACCGGCATCTGCTTCCTCCTTCCCAAAGGCGCGAAGTCCCGGCTCCACCGGCTCAAGTCGGATGAGATGTGGCATTTCTATCTGGGCGGGCCGCTGGAAGTGACGCAGATATCGCCCGACGGGAAGGTCGAGACGACGGTGCTGGGGCCGGAGATCGCGGACGGGCAGAAGGTGCAGCACGTGGTGCCGGCGGGCTATTGGTTCGGAGCGATGCCCGCCAAAGGCGCCGCCTACTCGTTCGTCGGCTGCACGGTCGCCCCGGGCTTCGATTTCTCGGATTTCGAGATCGGCAAGCGGAAGGACCTGCTCAAGACGTTTCCCAAGGCGAAGGCCGCCATCGAGCGGCTGACGGACCCGCGATGACGCACAGGAGGATTCTCATGACGACCGTCTTGCTCGCTCTCGCCGTCGCCGTCCAGGCTCAGTCGGAACCCAAGAAGCGGCAGCCCCTCGTGTGCGCGGACGCGGCCTCCATCCGCGGCTTCAAAGCGGCGGTGGTCGAGGACTCGGGGTGGGAGCACGCGCTCGCCGACGAATGGGCGCGCTGCGCCTGCCCGAAGGAGGCCGACGCGGCGGGCTGGCCGGAGCCCCGGCCCGCCCTGCCGGAGAAGTGGCGCGGCGCCTTGCCGGCCCTGCGCCCCGGCCAGCACGCGGCGAACGTCCAGCGCCTCGCGAAGGATTTCATCCTTTTCCATCAGCGCCCGCTGCCCGTCACCCCGGAGCAGGCCGAGGCCATCGCGGACTGCTGGATCAAGCGGCGCGAGGCCGTCCTCAAGGCCCGCAAGAAAGCGTCGCCGACGAAGTCATGACGTACGAGGAGTACGTCGCGGCGACGCAGAAAGGCTCGGCTCTGCTCGACGCCGGCGACCGGGACGGGGCCATCGCGGCGTTCGTCGCCTTGGTGAACGGCGACCTGCTGCGCGCCGACCTCGGCCTCAAGGACCGCACCCGCGTGTCCGAGAACATCAAGACGTTGAGCGTTTAGCTAGACTGTCGGGGTGAATCAGGCCCTGCCCATCTACCCCTTCCGCGAGAAGCTGGTCGCGGAGACGCTCCGGGCGGGCGCGCTCGTCCTGACCGCGCCGACCGGCAGCGGGAAGTCCACCCAGGTCCCCCAATACCTGCTCGGGCCGCTGAAGGGGCGCATCCTCGTGCTGGAGCCGCGGCGGCTGTCGGCCCGCTCCTTGGCCGGGCGCGTGGCGGCGGAGGCGAAGACGCGGCTGGGCGCCCAGGTGGGCTATCAGGTGCGCTTCGACAGCGCCTGCGGCCCCGACACGCGGGTGGTGTTCCAGACCTACGGCGTGTTCATCGCCCAGATGATGAAGGACCCCGAGCTCAAGGGCGTCGGGGCCGTCCTGCTCGACGAGTTCCACGAGCGGACCTTGGAGTGCGACCTCGCCTTGGCCTGGCTCAAGACGCTGCGCCAGAAGAAGCGGCCGGACCTGAAGGTCGTGGTCATGTCCGCCACCTTGGAGGCGGCGCAGGTATCGCGGTATCTGCCGGACGCCGCCGCGGCCGAGGTGCCGGGACGGTTGTTCCCCGTCACGGTGAGCTACCACCCTCTTTCGTCGCGCGAAGGGCCGGCCGAGGGCGCCTTGGCGGCCCTGCGCGAACTGGCTCGCGGCGGCTTGACCGGGTCCGTGCTCGTGTTCATGCCGGGACTGCGGGAGATCCGCCGGACCATGACCGTGCTGACGCCGTACTGCCGCGAGAACGGCCTGGAGCTCCACTCGCTGCACGGCAGCATGGACCTGGCGGAGCAGGGGAAGGTCTTGGAGCCGTCCGCCGCGCCGCGCGTCATCGTGGCCACCAACGTGGCCGAGACGGGCCTCACCATCCCGCAGGTCACGGCCGTCATCGACAGCGGCCTGCACCGCGTGGCGGCCTACGACGCGGCGCGCGGCATCAACACCCTCTATCTGACGCGCATCAGCCGCGGCAACGCCGACCAGCGCGCCGGACGCGCGGGACGCACGGCGCCTGGACGCTGCGTACGACTGTGGTCCACTAACGACGAAACGGCGATGGCGGCCAGCCTCAAGCCCGAGGTGCTGCGCCTCGAGCTCAGCACGGCGCGCCTGCAGGCGGCGTCCTTGCCGGAGCCGGTCGAGTGGGTGACGCCCCCACAGGAGACGGCGTGGGCCGAGGCGGGGAAGGCGTTGACCGCGTTGGGCGCGGTGGACGCGGCCGGGAAGGTCACCTCGTTGGGACGGGCCTTGCTGCGCTACCCGGCGCCGCCGCGCCTGGCGGCCGTGCTCGAGGCCGCCGCGGGCATCGGGCCGGAGGCGTACGAGCGGGCCTGCGCCATGGCGGCGGTGTTCGAGAGCTCGGGCGACCGGCGCCTGGACGCGACGCCGGACCTCTCCGAAGCGGCGAACGACCTGTTGACGGGCTCTCGCGAGGATGTCTCGTGGGAGACGTCCGAGATGTTCCGCCAGTTCAAGCGGCTCCACCGGGACGAAGGGAAGCGCGACGAGCGCCCCGACGCGCTGGCCCTGGCCTGGCTCGGCGCTTTCGGCGACCGGCTGGCGGCGCGCGAGGGCGAGGGACTGTTCTACCGGCTGGGCGACGGCCGCGGCGTGACCCTCTCGGCGGCGAAGACCCCGCCCGACCTCCTCCTGGCGCTGGACGTGCGCGAGCGGGCGGGAGGCGGGCAGGCGCGTCAGGTGGGCGTGAACCTGTACCTGCCGTTCTCGGTCGCGGCCATCCAGACGGCGTTCCCGAAGGAATGCGCGTGGACGACGGCATCGGAGTTCGATCCACGGAAAGGACGGGTGGTCAAGGAAGAACGGCTTTTGTTCCGCGGCCTCGTGCTCCAACGGAAAGAATCCGCGGCGGCGAAGTCGGACAAACGCGCCGCCGCGGAGATCTGGGCCGAGAAGTTCGCGACCGGCGAGCTGCGCCACCCGGGCTTCGACGAGAAGGTGCCGCAGTACCTCGTGCGCCTCGCCCTGGCGAGGCGGCTCTACCCCGACATGGGCTTCCCCGAGCTCGGCCCCGACGACTGGCGCCTCATCTACGGCGAGGTCTGCCACGGCAAGAACTCGCTCAAGGACATCGAGAAGGTGCCCCTCCTCCCCCACGTCGAGGCTTATCTAGGAAAGCCGCTCGCTTCCTTCCTCGATAAGGCGCTGCCCGAGACCAAGAAGCTTTCCAACGGCCGCACGGGGAAGTATCTCTACCACGAGACCCACCCCGCGGAACTCTCCGCCCGCCTCGGCGACTTCGTCGGACTGAAGGGGACGATGGCGCTGTGCGAGGGCCGCCTGCCCGTCATCTTCGACATCCTCGCGCCCAACTACCGCACCGTGCAGAAGACCTCCGACCTCTCCTCTTTCTGGGCCAACACCTACCCCACGGTGAAGAAGGAGCTGCAGCGCCGCTACCCCCGCCATCCCTGGCCCTGACCCCGCCGGTTCCGGAGGGCGTTTTCCGTGCTAGACTGAGAACATGAGACTGCTCTTGGCCCTCCTCCTGCTGCCGGCCGCCGCCTGGTCCCAGGAGCCCGCTCCGCCCAACGGCGCGCGCTGCGACCGGACCATCCCCCGCGCCCGCGCCGCCATCCCGCAGTTCAACGACGGCTCGTGGAAGCTCGTCGACTCCGGCCGCTTCACCTTCGACTACCGCTTCTACGCCAAGCCCGGCGAGACGCGCGACGGCAAGGTCGTGGTGACCGCCATGGCCGTGGCCGGCGCCCGCGAGGACGTGTTCGTCACCGATAAGCTGAGCTGGCAGGTCGGCAGCGAGATATACTCCGTGCGCATGGGCCCCGAGGGCGAAGGCGAGGACGTGTGCGTGCGCGCGGTGCGCGGCGACCTCGATCTCGAGCGTCTGTACCGCACGCTCCAGCCGCGGCTCCAGCGCCCCGCGCCGTAGGCGCGGTTTACTAACGATAATCCTTGCTCTGGCGCAGGAACTAACGATGATCTTGCTTCGCCGGCGCAAGCAGCCGGCGCTTATAAGCATGAAGCCGCAAAGAGCTAGAATCGACCCATGCTGAAGCTGTCCCCCGCCGCCTGGAAGCCCCTCCTTCGCGCCGCGCTGGCCGAGGACCTGGGCAAGGCCGGCGACCTCACCACCCGCTACTTCGTCCCGGCGTCCGCGCGGCTGAAGGGACGCATCGTCGCGCGCGAGGCGGGAGTGGTGTGCGGGCTCGACGTCGCCGCGGCCGCCTTCAAGGCCTGCGACCCGCGCGCCAAGGTCCGGCTCCTCGTCCGCGACGGCGCGCGCGTGCGCCCCGGGAGCGCCGTCATGGCGGTCTCCGGCGGCCGCGGCCTGCTCACGGCCGAGCGCACGGCGCTCAACTTCCTCCAGCGCCTCTCCGGCGTGGCGAGCCTGACGCGGAAGTACGCCGACCGGGTGCGCGGCACGCGCGCGAAGGTGCTCGACACCCGCAAGACCTTGCCCGGCTGGCGCGCGTTGGACAAGTACGCGGTGGCCTGCGGCGGCGGGGTCAACCACCGCATGGGCCTCTACGACGCGGTGATGGTCAAGGACAACCACTATTTCGGCGGGAGCCTCGCCGCGGGCGTCGCGAGGCTGCGCCGCGAGCGGCCGGGCGTCGCCCTCATCATCGAGGCCGACACTGTGCGGCAGGCCGAGGCCGCGGCCGCCCTGCGCCCGGACGTCCTCCTGCTCGACAACATGACGCCCGCGCGCCTGCGCGCCGCGGTGAAGCGGCTGCGGAAGCTCGCGCCGCGCGTGAAGCTCGAGGTCTCGGGCGGCGTGACGCTCGACGCCATCCGGGCGTTGGCGGCCTGCGGGCCCGACCGCATCTCCATCGGCCGGCTGACGCACTCCGCGCCCGCCCTCGACCTGGGCCTCGACCTGTCGCGATGAGGCTGGCGGGAGTGAGCCGTCTCGTGCGGCTCCCCTCCACGGATTCGACGCAGGCCGCCGCGCGACGCCTCGCCGAGGCGGGCGCGCCGGACGGGACCTTGGTCTGGGCGCTCAAGCAGACGGCGGGCCGCGGGCGCATGGGCCGCAAGTGGCGGTCGGCGCCCGGCGGCCTGTACGCGACGTGGCTGCTGCGCCCGGAGTTCGCCCCCGAGCGCCTGGCCGACCTCTCCTTGGCCTGCGGCGCGGCGCTGGCCGAGGCCCTGGCGCGCTTCCGCGTGCGCACCGCGGTCAAGCCGCCCAACGACGTGATGGCCCTGGACGCGGGCGGGCGCTGGAAGAAGCTGTGCGGCGTGCTCTGCGAGGCCTCCGGCGACTCGACCCGCCTCCACTGGCTGCTCATCGGCTTCGGCGTGAACGTGGACAACGACCCGCCGCTGGCGCGCGCGGCGAGCTTGAAGTCCCTGCGCGGCCGCGAGACCGGCCTGGAGCCCGTCCTGCGCGCCTCGATGCTCGAGCTGTCGCGCCGTCTGAAGAAGGAAGGCCTCCGGTGAAGCGGCGCGGCGACGCGGGCTGCAAAGGGATTTTCGGCAGCAAGGGCGAGA
>CAZTZW010000182.1:0-5928 GCA_964618085.1 uncultured Elusimicrobia bacterium | reverse complement strand
AGCGCGGCCGCCGCGACGACCGGCAGCGCGCCGGCGGCCGCCCCCGCCCAGGGGCCGGCTTCGAGCGCGATGAGGACGGCGGGGACCACGGCGGCGGTCTCCAGGCCCGCGCGCCAGGCGCCGATCCAATGCACGGTCCAGACCAGGAAGCACAGGTCGAGCGAGGCCGCGCCGAGCTCCACCCAGCGGCGCGTGCGCGCGTCGTCGGGCTTGTCCGTGAAGACCAGCACGCCCTGCAGGCCGAACAGCACGAGGGCGGCGCAGGCGGGCGCCGCTGCGTTCACTGTGCGGCCCTTGGTGAGCAGCCAAGCGCCGGCCAGCAGGACCGCGGCGTTGGCGGCGCGCAGGACCCAGGGGATCGGTCTCATGGCTCGCGCAGGTGCGCGACCTCGGGCACCGCGCTCTGCTCGCAGCGCGGGCAGTCCAGGCGGTGCGGGCCGGCGTAGGCCGAGGGAGTGAAGCGGAACCACTCGGAGATGAAGGCGGCGGGCTCGCGCGAGCGGTCGCCGCTGACGTCGACCACGTACTGGTGACCGCAGTAGGTGCACGACAGCCGGGTCACGCGCGAGGCCTGCCCGAGCAGGCTCTGCTTATAAAGGTCCCAGCCGAGGTGGCCGGAGCGCGGCGTGCGCGGCGAGAGCAGGTTGTGCGCCATGAGGCGGGGCGCCTGGGGCGTCCCGTCGGCGGAGACGACGGGCGTCAGGTCGTTGGAGGTCCGCGAGACGACGGCTTCCACGAAGCTCGCGCGGCCCGCCAGGAAGCGCGCGCGGGCGAGGAGGCTGGTGAGCCAGAACCACACGCGGCGCCCTCGAGAAACGGCCTGCATCACGCGCCAAGTATAGCCGAAATTCGTAGTATTTCCCAGGTCCCGAACTATGCGCCTGAGCCACTGGCTCGCCGTCGTCTTCGCCGTCTTCGGAGCTTTCCTGGCCGTCGGCATCGTCGCCCGGCACGCCGCTGTGGCGCGCGGCGAGGCCTACGTCCAGACCGAGCGCCTGGGCAAGGTCACGCTCACGGCCGTGCAGGCGCTGGTGCAGTCCCAGGTGCGCCAAGGGCGCTTCATCGAGCTGGGCCGCCACCTCGAGGACCTGGTCGTGCAGGCCGGCATCGGCACGGTGGTGGTGCGCGACGGCAAGGGCCGCCGCCTCGTCGGACGCTCCCACGACCCCGCTTTGGTCACCCGCGACCCCAAGTTCGGCCGCCCCCTTTCCGAGGTGGACGACGGCCTGTACGACATCGAAGGTCAGGTCGATCTGGGTCCCAGGGGCAAGGGCAAGGTCCAGATCGGCCTGCGCACCGACCGCCTGGAGGGCCGCCTGCGCGAGATCGGCGCCGAGGGCGTGCAGCTCGGCGTCATGGCCTTCCTCTCCATCACGCTCGCGGCCTGGCTGTTCGGCCTGTGGGCGGGCCTGCGCATCGAGCGCGTCGTCTCCCGCATCGAGACCCTCTCGGCCGATCCCGAGCGCTTCCGGCCCCTGCGCGTCGTGGGCAGCGACGAGGTCTCGCGCCTGGCTGGCGCCTTCAACCGCATGGGCATGAACCTCAAGGGCGAGACGTCCCGCCGCCGCGAGCTGGAGGCCGAGAAGCGCGAGCTGGCCGCCATGCTCGTCCACGACCTCAAGACCCCGCTGACCGTCATCCGTTCCGGCATCACCTTGCTCGCCGACATCGCCACGGTCGACGGCAAGCGCGCCAACAACCGCACCTTCGAGCTCCTGGAGATGTCCACCATGCGCCTCCAGCGCATGGTCGAGGACGTGCTGCAGCTGGCCAAGCTCGAGGAGATGAGCGAGCCCGGCCACACCCAGCTCGTCGCGCTCGACGCGCTGGCCAAGGCCTGCGCGAAGGATTTCGAGCTCGTCGCCGCCGACCGCAAGCAGAAGGTCTCCTTCACCCGCGCCAAGGGCGAGTTCCCCCCCGTGCTCGGCGACGCCTCTTTGCTGCGCCGCGTGCTCGACAACCTCGTCCACAACGCGGTGGAGCACACGCCCACGGGCGGCAAGATCGCCATCGGCGTGCGCCGCGAGAACGGCTCGGTGCTCGTGGAGGTGTCGGACTCCGGCCCCGGCGTGCCGCCCGACGCCCGCGAGCACATCTTCCGCAAGTTCTTCCAGAAGGACGTGAAGCGCCACGTCGGCAACGTCGGCCTGGGCCTGGCCCTGTGCGAGAAGGTCGTCCTGCGCCACGGCGGCACCATCGGCATCGGCGACGCCGAGCCCAAGGGCGCCCGCTTTTATTTCACCATCCCCGCCGCCCCGTCCCCCGTGGAGCTATCATGAAGACCATCGCCGCCCTGCTCGCCGCCGTCGTCCTCGCCGCGCCCGCCTTCTCCGAGCCGCCCGCCGAGGGCGCGCCCGCGCCCGCCTTCACCATGCCCTCGCAGGAGGGCAAGCCCGTCTCGTTGTCGGACTTCAAGGGCAAGTGGGTGGTGCTCTACTTCTCCCCCAAGGACTTCACCGGCGGCTGCACCCTGGAAGCGCGCGGCTTCCAGAAGAACCTCCCCAAGTTCGAGGCCCTGAACGCGGTCGTCCTCGGCGTCAGCGGCCAGGACGAGAAGTCGAAGAAGGCCTTCTGCGAGAAGGAAGGACTCAGCTTCAAGCTCTTGGCCGACAAGGACCTCGCCGTCGCCAAGGCCTACGACTCCGTCATCAACCTCGGCGTCGCCAAGCTCGCCGCGCGCCACACCTTCCTGATCCGCCCCGACGGCACCATCGCCAAGCGCTGGCTCAAGGTGAAGGCCGAGGGCCACGCCGAGGAGTTGCTTGCCGCCCTCGACTCGTTGAAGCCCGCAAAGAAGCCTTAGGCGCCGCGGCGGCGTCCGGGAAGCGCTTCGAGCTGCTCGTAGAACGAAGCGGTCTTGCGGCGCAGTTCGCTCTCGTCGATGTATCCCATGTCGGGAGAGTCCCGGCGAAGGTCCCGCAAGAGAGCCGGATCCGGCTCGCAGAGCTCCACCCAATGGAACATGTCGGCCATGAGCTCGAGGGCGTCCCGCGGCTCAAGTGAGGTCTCCGCCGAGTTCAACTCGAAGAACCGGGCGCGATAGCCGGCGCAATCGAGCTTCTTGTCGAGGAACGCCTTCATGATGGAGGCGTATGCGTCCAGGCGCTCGTATCCGGGCTTCATTTTGTCCCTCTCGCTTGATAGTTGCCGGTGGAGCGCAAGCGCGCGGCTTGGACGGGGCTGAGCTTGTAGCCGGCGAGGCTCTTGGGGTCCCCCTCCCCGGCCTCGGGGGCGCGCGGGTCGGGGGTGAGGACGTAGGTGGACAGCATCGTCCACAGAGGGTCGGACGTGGTCTCGGCGCGGACGGGGACGGCGAAGGCGAGGACGAGGGCGAGAGCCGCGCGGAGCCTTCTCACGGCCTTAGCATAAGCCGCTGTGTAAGCTAAGTCAACCCTTGCGGGCCCGGGCCAGGAGCTTGCGCACGACGCGCATGGGCAGGCCGGTGACGTTGTCGCGGTCGCCCACGACGCGCTCCACCAGCGGGTCCTTGCGGTCCTGGACCGCGTAGGCGCCCGCCTTGTCCATGTGCTTGCCGATGAGCTTCCGGAGCTTCTCCTCCGGCAAGGCGCGCGCCTTCACCTTGGAGAGCGCGGCGGCCGAGAACAGGCGGCCCCTCGGCGAGACGACGGCGACCCCGGTCCAGACGTGCTGCCAGCGGCCGCACAGCAGGCGCAGCATGCGCTCGCCGTCCTTCTGGTCCTTGGGCTTGCCGAGGATCTCTCCCGCGCACCACACCACGGTGTCGGCTCCCAGGACGAGGCGGCCGGGATGGCGCTTGGCGACGTCGGCGGCCTTGCGGCGGGCCAGCTCGATGACGAGCTTGCGGGGATCCTTCTCGCGGGTCTTCTCGCTCACCCCGCTCGGGTCGACGGTGAAGCGCACGCCCGCGGCGCGCAGGATGGCGCGGCGGCGCGGCGAGCCGGAGGCCAGGACGAGGGGCGCGTTCCTCACGGCTTCTTGGCCGGAGCGTCCTTCTCGGCGGCCAGGCGCGCGAGCAGGACGAGCAGCTCCCGCTCGAACTCGCGGCGGATCTGGGCGCGTTGGCCGGCCGGCAGGAACAGGGCGTCGACGGCCTGGAGAGAGACCGCGACGAGGTCGGCGGGCTTGAAGCCGAGCTGGGAGACGAGCAGGCGGTACTCGTGGTTCAGGTCCACGGCGAACACGCCGGGGTCGTCTGTGCTCACCACGAGCGGCATGCCGAGCGCGCGCCATTCCTTGGCCGGGTGCTTCTTGAGGTCCTTCACCGCCGAGGTGCGCAGGTTAGAGGTCAGGTTCAGCTCGATGGGGATGCGCCGGCCGCGGACGGCGTCCAGATCCTTGGGCGAGGAGGCCAGCATGGTCGCGTGACCCAGCCGGTCGACGCCGAGCGCGAAGGCGGCCGCGACGTCGGAGGAGCCGGGCACCTCCCCCGCGTGCACCGTGAGGAAGAGGCCGGCCTTCTTGGCCTTCTCGAGGAGGGGCGCGTAGCGCGTCAGCGGCGCGGCGCTCTCGTCGCCGGCCAGGTCCAGGCCGACGACGCCGCGGCCCTGGTACTCGAGGGCCAGCGCGAGAGTGGCCTCGTTGTCCGCCATGGATTGGAGGGCGTCGGGGCGCAGGAGGCACAGGATGACGCGGGACTCGACGCGGGTCTCGCGCTTGGCGCGCTCGAGGCCGGCCAGCGCCGCGTCCAGGGCCTGCTTGGCGGTGAAGCCCTCGGCGGCCATCAGGGCCGGCGCGAAGCGGACCTCGAGACGGCGGACGTTGGACTTGGCGGCGGCGCGGACGAGCTCGTAAGCCGTCTCTTCGACCGCCGAGGCGTTCTTGAGCAGCGGGTAGACGACGTTGAAGGCTTCCAGGACCTTGGCCAGCGACGGCTGGTTGGCCGAGACCACCGAGAGCGCGGCGATCTGCTCGGGCGTCTTGCCCTTCAGCGGAGCGTGGTCCTGGGCCTTGGCGAGCTTGGCGATGAGGGCGGGCGAGAGGGCTCCGTCGAGGTGGACGTGGAGTTCGGCCTTGGGCATGCCGACGATGAGCTTGTCCACCCGGGCGGGCGTCCACTTCACCTGAGCGAGCGCGACGGCGACTTCCATGGGGTAGTCCGGGGAGACCTGCGCCCCCGCGCCCGTCGCCAAAGTCAGAACAAGTCCGAGTAGTCGCCCCAATTCTCCGTCCTCACTTTCGCGGGAGCGACGCCCGCCGCGAGCAGGCCCGTCTTCATGTCGGTCACGAGGGATTTCGAGCCGCAGAGGAAATAGGAGGCGTCGGGGTCGGCGGCGGCGGCGAGGACGTCCTTCGCCGTCCAGCGGCCGGTCGCGCCCGGCCAAGCCGCCTGGGTCACGCGGGGCAGGACCTTCGCGCCGGCCTTCTCCCAGGCCGCGTACTCGTCGGCGAAGAGCAAGGTCTCGGGGGTCTTGGCCGAGTAGCAGACGGTGACGCGGCCCTTGCCCTGGCGCGCCATGGCCCGGCAGGGGGTCACGCCGGTGCCGCCGGAGACGAGCACCGCGTGCCCCTCCCCCGCCCATGTCCACTTGCCGAAGGGGCCGCGGCAGACAAGGCCGTGCTCGCCGCCGGGCGTCAAAGCGCCGAGACGGTCGGAGAAGGGGCCGACCATGCCCACGGCGACCTCGAAATAGTGAGCCGCGGCCTGCGGCGCGGAGCACACCGAGTAGGCGCGCCAGGTCTTGGGGTCGTCGGCGAAGTGGAACATCAGGAACTGCCCCGGCGTGAAGGCGAAGCCGGGCGGCGCGGCGAAGCGGAACAGCCGCACGCCCGCGGCGAGATCGCGCGCGGACTGGAGCTTGGGCGAGAAAGTCGGGTGGACGCTCACTTCGTCGCTCCGGCCAGCCAATCGAGGTAGGGCTTGGAGCCGCCGGCCACGGGCAGGGCCAGCACCTCGGGCACGTCGTAGGGGTGGTTCTTCCTCACCCAGGCCTCGACCTTCTTGAGCAG
>CAZTZW010000181.1:0-5961 GCA_964618085.1 uncultured Elusimicrobia bacterium | reverse complement strand
GCCGGCGTGGTCCGCCATGCCGTAGCCGGACCACATGTCCTGGGCGATGACGCGCCCATCGCGGCTGGTTGCGATCTGTCGAATGCCCGGGACGAACGGGAGGGGCTCTGGCGGACCGATCCGCAGCAGGTGCGGGTGGAGATGGGCCTTCAGCCCCGCCCGCGTCCCCAACTCCTGGAGGCGCCGCCAGAACTGGACGCGCGAGAGCTTACGGCCGGAGCGGCCCAGGAAGAGCTCCGGGGCGGGCGTCTTGAAGCGCCTCTCGCGCTCGGCGAGGTAGAAGCGGAGCGCCGTCAGCGCGCGGGCGTGAACGGGGACCAGGCGCTCCTTGGCGCCCTTGCCCAGCACGCGCACCCAGCCGTCGGCGAGGTTGACCGACTCGGGCTTGAGCCCGAGAAGCTCGGACACGCGCAGGCCCGCGGCGTAGAGGAGCTCGAGCAGGGCGCGGTCGCGCACGTCCTCGTAGGACGTCCCCGACGGCGCGGCGAGCAGGCGCGCGGCCTCCTCCTTCGACAGGTAGCGCGGCAGGCGCGCGGGACGCCGCGGCGCGCGCACGGCCTCGGCGGGATTGTCGTCGACGCGCCCCTCGACGGCCTGGTAGACGAAGAAGGCCTTGAGCGCCTCGGCTTTGCGGAACAAGGACGTCGCCTTGAGGCCGCGCTCCTTCTCGGACCAGAGGAACTCGTCGACGTGCTCGCGCCGAGCCTTCACCGGGTCCACGCCCTTGGCGCCGGCCCAGGCCGTGAACGCCTTGAGGTCCGCGCCGTAGGCCGAGACCGTGCGCGGCGACAACCCGCGCTCCAGCGTCAGGTAGCGGGCGAACTCCTCGAGGGAGCCGGGGGAGGCCATGGGCTAAGTGTAGCCTATGGACCCCGAAAAAAGTAGCCGCCCCCGGGGGAACTCCCCGGGGGCGGTTCTTTCATAAGCTCGCCGTTCTACTTCTTGGCGGCGGGCTTGGCCGACGGCTTCTCCGCCGCGGCGGCGGGAGCTTCCTCGGTCTCGGGCGTCTCGGGAGCCGGCGCCGTCAGGAACTTGGCGCGCAGGGCCTTCTCGAGCTTCTCGCCGGTGGCGGCGTGGTGCTTGAGGTAGGCTTTGGCGTTCTCGCGTCCCTGGCCGAGCCGCTCGCCGTCGTACAAGAACCAAGCGCCGGACTTCTCGACGATGCCGCCCTCGACGCCCATGTCGATGAGGCAGCCCTCGCGGGACACGCCGAAGCCGTGGATCATCTCGAACTCCGCCGTGCGGTAGGGCGGGGCGACCTTGTTCTTGACGACCTTCACGCGGGCGCGGGCGCCGACCACGACGTCGCCTTCCTTGATGTTCTCGATGCGGCGGATCTCCATGCGCATCGTCGCGTAGAACTTCAGCGCCAGGCCGCCGGTCGTCGTCTCGGGGTTGCCGAACATGACGCCGATCTTGTTGCGGATCTGGTTGATGAAGATCAGCGTCGTCTTGCTGTGCGCGACGGCGGCGGTGAGCTTGCGCAGGGCCTGGGACATCAGGCGCGCCTGCAGGCCCATGTGGGAGTCGCCCATCTCGCCCTCGATCTCGGCCTTGGGCACGAGCGCCGCGACGGAGTCGATGACGATGATGTCGAGGGCCGAGGAGCGGACGAGCTTCTCGGTGATCTCGAGGGCTTCCTCGCCGCAGTCGGGCTGCGCGATGAGGAGGCCGTCGATGTCCACGCCGAGGGCGCGCGCGTAGCCGGGGTCCATGGCGTGCTCGGCGTCGATGTAGGCCGCGGAACCGCCGGCCTTCTGGGCCTGGGCGACGGCCTGGAGGGCGAGGGTGGTCTTACCGGAGGACTCGGGGCCGTAGATCTCGATGATGCGGCCCTTCGGGAAGCCGCCGACGCCGAGCGCGAGGTCCAGCGAGAGCACGCCGGTGGGGATGACGTCGACTTTGATCTTCGCGGCGCGGTCGCCGAGCTTCATGACCGCTTCCTTGCCGTACGCCTTCTCGATCTGAGCCATCGCGAGCTCGAGGGCCTTCGCCTTCCCGGTTTCCATGTTACCCATGTTTTCTTTGATCTCCCTCCTCGACCGCGTCACGCCATGCGGTCTGAGGACGACAGTATAGCAGAGGTGCTTCTCGAACGCAAGTTCGATTTTTGTTCGATTGCTGTTCGATGGCCGTTCGAACGGCCCGCCCCCTACCCCTACCATACGACCGACGGGGCCGAAAGTTCCCTGGAAATCCACTCCGCGGCCTGCTAACCTACGACGATGCCGGAGCGAGGATCCTCGAACGCGCGGGGCGCGGCCGTCTACGCCGCCGCCGTCGCCTTCACCGTCGCGGCGGCCTGGCTGCTGCTGGCCGCCGGCGCCGGCGGAGGCGCGCAGCCCCTCGCCCTGCCGGCCGCCCACAACGGGAGCGGTCACGGCGCCGGTTCCCCCATCCCCGGGCTCATCCTGCTCCAGGCCCTCGTCATCCTGCTGGCCTGCCGCGTCTGCGCCGCGCTCGCGCGGCGTCTCGGACAACCCGAGGTCGTGGGCGAGATCGCGGGCGGCCTCCTGCTGGGGCCCTCGGCCTTCGGCGCGCTGTGGCCGGGCGCCTACGCCTCCCTGTTCCCGCCGGATTCGCTCATGGGCCTGCGCGCCCTCAGCCAGCTGGGCCTGCTCCTCTTCCTTTATGCCGTGGGCCTGGAGCTCGACCTGAGCATGCTCAAGCAGCGCGCGCGCACGGCCATCGCCGCCTCGCACGCGAGCATCGCCGCGCCCTTCCTGCTGGGCCTCGCCCTGGCCCTTTGGCTTCACCCGCGCTTCGCCTTCGGCGTGCCCTACACGCCGTTCGCCCTGTTCATGGGCATCGCGATGAGCGTGACCGCCTTCCCCGTGCTGGCGCGCATCCTCGTCGAGAAAGGCCTCGACAAGACGCCTCTGGGCGCGACCGCTCTGACCTGCGCGGCGGTCGACGACGTCACGGCCTGGTGCGGGTTGGCCGTCGTGGTGGGCCTGCTCGGCTCCGGCGCCAACCCGCTGGGGGTCGTCGCCGCGTCGGCGGCCTTCCTCGTCTTCATGCTCTACGTCGCGCGCCCCCTGCTGGCGAGCGGGCGGGGGGGCCGCCGGCGCGCGGGCGCTTCAGGACGCGAGGTCGGCGCCTGGGCCGTCGCCCTCCTGCTCGCCTCCGCCTTCGCCACGGAGTACATCGGCATCCACGCCCTGTTCGGCGCCTTCCTCGCCGGCGTCATCACGCCGCAGAACCCGGAGCTGCGCCGCGGGCTCGCGCGCCGCTTCGAGGAGTTCGCGGGGACCATCCTCCTCCCCCTGTTCTTCGCGCTGACCGGTCTGCGCACGCGCGTGGGCCTGCTCGATGAGCCGCTGGCCTGGCTCGCCTTCGCCCTCGTGCTGGCTGCCGCGGTGACGGGCAAGCTCGCGGCCAGCGCGGCCGTGGCGCGGGCCAGCGGCCTGCCCTGGCGCGAGTCCCTGGCTCTCGGCGCGCTCATGAACACCCGCGGCTTGGTCGAGCTCGTCATCCTCAACGTCGGCTACGAGCTGGGCGTGCTGCCGCCCAAGGTGTTCGCCATGATGGTGCTCATGGCCCTGGCGACCACGGTGATGACCGGCCCGCTCCTGGACCTGTTCCTGGGGCGCGGCGCCTCGCTGCCCCGACGCGACCAGGCACGGGCGTCCTAGCGGCGCCTAGTCGACGCGCTTGTAGAGACCCTCGTCGAGGATCTGGATGGAGGTGCGCCACTCGACGGCGCGCGCGCCGTCCTTGAGGACGGGCAGCTCGGCGGGGAAGACGCGCAGCACGGTCTTGCCGTCGGACCACCAGAAGCGGTCGTTCTCGCGGCGCGCCTCGCCGTAGATGAGGGCGAAGTCCCCGGCGAGCTCCTCGTGGGGCTTCTCGCGGGTGCGCTTGGCGTCGTAGATGACCTGGATCTCGACCAAGCGCCCGCGCTTGAAGCCGAGGTTCATGACCTGGGTCCAGGCGGGGAAGGCCTTGGCCATGCCGCGCTCGAGCTTGTAGCGCTTCACGCGGCCGCGCGGGTCGATCCAAGAGGGCCAGTCGGCCGCGGGTGGATAGATGCGCTGGACGTCGTCGAAGGTGTCGCCCAGCTGGAGCTCGGCCATGTAGCGCTGGATCGGCGGGGTCTCCTCGTCCTGCGCGCGGGCGGGCGCCGCGCAGAGCAGAAGCGCGGCCAACAGCGGGCCCACTATCGCCTCGTCTTGCGGCGGGCGGGCGCCTTGGCGAGGTACTGCGGGCCGGCAAAGTTCTTGAAAGTGACCTTGCCGAGCTTGGTGATGAAGTCCTTGGCGGCACCGTACGAGCGGTTCTGGCCGGTGAGCACGGTCATCGCGTAGGCGCCGTCGGGCGTCAGGAAGATGGCGGTGTCGTGGCAGGCCTGGCGGAGGAGGCCGGTCTTGTGCGCGATCTCCCAATTGGACGGCAGCCCCTTGGCCAAGCGCGACGCCTTGGGCTTGGGGTGCTTGAGGATCTGGAGCATGAGCGCGGAGGACTCCTTGTCCACCGCCTCGCCCTTGTAGATCTTCTCGAGGAGCATCGTCATCTCGCGAGCGGTCGTGTAGTTCTCGTGCATGACGCGCCCGCCTTTGATGCTCATGCCTTCCTCATAGATGCCGGTGTAGAGGAGGCCCATGCGCGGGAACTGCTGTTGGACGTAGCCCAAGCCCAGCCGGTCGAGGATCATCTTGGTCGCCGTGTTGTCCGACTCGGCGATCATGTGGACGAGCAGCTCGCGCACCGTGAGCTTGACCCCGTCGTTGCGCCACTTGAGGGACCCGGACCCGCCGACGCGGTTGCGCCGCGAGATGACCATCTTCTCGTCGAGCGAGAGCTTGCCCTCGCGGATCTTGTAGAAGGTCGCCACCAGGACGGGGACCTTGATGAGGCTGGCGGAGGGGAAGAGGTCGTCGGGGTGGTAGTCCCAGCGGCGGCCCGTCTTCATATCCTTGAGCGTGATGGCCACGCGGCCCGGGTAGCGCGACGCCATCTTCCCGAGCTCGGCCGTCATCCGGTCGAAGGACGCCTGCCCGGCGTCCGACATCACAGGAGCCTGGGGCGTGGGCGCCGCCGGCGTCATCACGGGCTCCGGCGCGGGGAGCATCGCCGCCGGCGGCGGCAGGACGGCGCCGGCCGGCTGGACGACCGCGGCGAGGGAGGCGGGCGCCGGGATGTCGGCGACCTCCACGGATTCGTCGTCGGGGCGGCCGTCCTCCTCGGTCCAGTCAAGCTTGTAGCCAAGGCCGTAGGAGAGGCCGACGACCACGAGGGCCGAGAAGAGGAGGAGGTCGGCCCCCTGCGCGCGCAGGGAGTCCCAACGTATCTTTCTGTCGACGACGATTCGGGTCATGAGTGCGGGGGAAGGACGCTCTCCAGCATAACAGGGGACGGGGCCCGCCGCAAGGGCGGGCCCCGTCGTACCGGACGGCCTAGCGGCTCTTGACCGCCGGGCTGTTGGTGAAGACCAGCTTCTCGCCGCTCGGGTCGGCGTCCACGTAGATGGTGGAGCCGGGCTCGAACTTCTTCATGAGGAGCTCCTCGGACAGAGGGTCCTCGACCGAGCGCTGGATGGCGCGGCCCAGCGGGCGCGCGCCGTAGTTCACGTCGAAGCCCGTCTTGATGAGGAACTTCTCGGTCTCGGCGGTGAACTCGATCTTGTAGCCCTGCGCCTCGATCTTCGTCTTCACGCGGCCGAGCATGAGCGTGAGGATCTGCTTCATCTCGCCCTCGGACAACGGGTGGAACACCACGATGTCGCTGATGCGGTTGATGAACTCGGGGGAGAAGACGCGCTTGACCTCCTCCATCACCGTCTCCTTCATCTTCTTGTAGTCGCGCTCGTCCTGGTCGGCGTTGTTGACCGAGGAGGTGAAGCCCAAGGACTTGCCCTTGGAGATGAGGCGCGCGCCCACGTTGGAGGTCATGAGGATGACGGTGTTCTTGAACGACACCTTATGCCCCAGGTTGTCATTGAGGATGCCGTCCTCCATGACC
>CAZTZW010000180.1:0-5965 GCA_964618085.1 uncultured Elusimicrobia bacterium | reverse complement strand
CCTACATGGCGTCCGACGAGCAGATGATCCTCAACCTCGTCCGGAACAAGTTCCTTTTCTACGGACTGCTCCTCGGCGAGCTCGCGCTGGTGTTCTGGCTGGCGGGCTGGGTGGAGAAGATGGAGGCGGGGACGGCCAAGTTCGCCTTCCTGTTCTACTCGGCGCTCAACGGCGTGACGATGTCGGTCATCTTCCTCGTCTACACGCGCGGCTCCATCGCCAACGCCTTCTTCCTGACCGCAGGCCTCTTCGGCGTCATGAGCGCCTACGGCTACATGACGAAGACCGACCTCACCAGCGTCGGCAACTTCTGCCTGATGGGCCTCCTCGGCGTCATCCTGGCGTCCGTCGCCAACTGGTGGCTGAAGAGCCCCGCCATCGAGTGGTTCACGACCTACGCGGGCATCCTCATCTTCATCGGCCTGACCGCCTACGACACGCAGAAGATCAAGGCGATGAACAAGATCGGCAACGCCGGCACCGACGAGGACACGAAGGAGGCCATCTCCGGGGCCCTGACGCTCTACCTCGACTTCGTGAACCTCTTCCTCAAGCTGCTCAGCGCCACAGGCAAGCGCCGGGACTGAGCCGGGCCTAAACCGCCTAGGCCGGTCGTTTCCGGCGTCCTGGGACTTTGGACTCTAGGGGCCGCCCGGGCTCCGTGATAGCATCGGGCCATGACCGCCGCCCTCCTGCTCGCGCTCGCTTTGCCCGTCTCCGCCGCCGTCGACGCGGCCTGGATCCGCACGGAGCGGGCCATCACCAACGGCGACCTCGCCGCCGTCCAGGCCATGGTCGCGGAGGGCTTCGACCCGCTGTCGCCCTTCAACGACCGCCGCGCCGGCATCGAGGGGACCTGGCTGTGGATGGCGGCCGACCGCGGGGAGGAGGCCGTGTTCAACCGCCTGCTCGCGGCCTGCGAGAGCCGGCTCAGGAAGAGGGACTTCGACGCGCTGCTGCGGGCGAACGCCGTCTCCCCGCACGGGACCAACCGGCAGATACTGGACACGCTGGCGGCCAAGGGCGCCGAGACCCGCTTCGAGTTCGTCGACCTGCCCGCCGTCGCCTACGCGGCGCGCATGGGCAACGTCGTCGCCGCCCGCTTCTTCATCGACAAGGGCCACGACGTGAACGCGCGGGTGTTCGCCGGCGGCCCCACGGCGCTATCGTCCTCCATCGGGTGCGTCAACGACTACGACCGGTGCGAGGAGGTCTTCCGCCTGCTCCGCGAGAAGGGCGCGCGGCCCACGTTGTGGGCTTTCGAGCAGGCCCGCCGGACGCTCGCTCGCCGCGTCCACCCGAGCGTGTCCGCACAGTGGCGGGACTCGACGCTCAGGATGACCGAGGACATGAAGGCCGCCGCCGCCGTCGAATCGAAGCGCTGCCAGGCCGACGCCGGGATGGTCCAGCTGGCCTACGAGTTCCTGCGCCTGCGCAAGGAAGAGCCGGACGACATCCCCAAGCAGTACGCCGTCCGCGGCCGCGTCGAGGACGCGGGCTGCGTGTCGCTGTTCTCCGAAGACGTGTACTGAGGCGGCCGCCTCCGCCTACATCTGGTCGGGGGCGGAGACGCCGAGCAGAGAGAGTCCCTCGCGGATGACGTCGCGCACGCCCGCGATGAGGAGCAGGCGGGCCTTGGCGGTCTCGGCGTCGGGAGCGGCCACCACCGGGCATTTCTCGTAGAAGGGATGGAACAGGCCCGCCAGCTCCATGAGGTAGTTGGCGAGCGGGTGGGGGGAGAGCAGGCGCTCCGCGTCGAGCAGGGCGTCGGGGAACCAGGCCAGCTTCATGAGCAGGGCCTTCTCCTCGGGCGCGGTGAGGTAGCGCGCGTTGGGCATGGGCAGCTCGGCGCCGGAGTGCAGGCCCGCCTCCGCGGCCTTCTTGAAGATGGAGTGGATGCGCGCGTGCACGTACTGCACGTAGAAGACGGGGTTCTCGCTCGACTGCTTCTTGGCCAGCTCCAGGTCGAAGTTGAGGTGGCTGTCGGGCGTGCGCAGGGCGAAGAAGAAGCGGCAGGCGTCCTTGCCCACCTCGTCGACGATCTCGCGCAGCGAGATGAACGTGCCGGCGCGCTTGCTCATCTTGACCGCTTCCTGCCCGCGGAACAGATGGATGAGCTGGTGCACGATGGCGTGGTAGGACTCCACGGGCCGGCCGAGGGCCGCGATGGCGGCCTTCATGCGCGGGACGTAGCCGTGGTGGTCGGCGCCGAAGATGTCGATGACGCGCTCGAAGCCGCGGTCGTACTTGTCCTTGTGGTAGGCGATGTCGGGCAGGAAGTACGTCGGCTTGCCCGTGCTCTTCACGAGCACGCGGTCCTTGTCGTCGGTGGAGCCCTCGGCCGACTGCGTGCCGAGCCAGGTCGCGCCGTCCTTCTCGAAGACCATGCCGCGGCCCTTGAGGAACTCGAGCGTCTTGGGCACGGCGCCGGAGGCGAACAGCTCGCTCTCCAGGTACCAGCGGTCGAAGTGGACGTCGAAGACCTTCATGTCGTCCTTGTGGGACGCGAGCAAGGTGTCCATCGCGTAGCGGCCCCACTGCTCCTCGGTCCACATCTCCTTGGCGGCCGGAGCGGCGGCGGCGAGCTCGACGAGGTACTCGCCCTGGTAGCCTTTCTCGGGCACGGGCGTGCCCTTGTAGCGGGCCATGATGGACTGGCCGAGCAGGATGACGCGGTCACCGCCGTCGTTGACGTAGTACTCGGCCTGGGCCTGGCGTCCGAGACGCTTCATGATGCGGATGAGGCTGTCGCCCAGGGTCGCGCCGCGGCCGGAAGCCATGTGCAGCGGGCCGGTCGGGTTGGCGGAGACGAACTCGATGAGGACCTTGGTCGCGGGACCGCCCTCGTCCCTGCCGTACTGGGCGGGCGCGAGCGTGATGGCCTTGAGGTTGCCGCACAGCGCGCTCTGGCGCAGGACGACGTTGACGAAGCCGGGCGGCGACGGCGTCGCGCTCTCGACCTCGGGGACCTTGGACAGCGCCTCGGCCATCGACTTGGCGACCTCGAGCGGGTTCTTCTTGGCCATCTTCGCCGCGGCCAGCGGCCAGGGCAAGGACAGGTCGGCCTTCACGTGGGGCGGGGGCGCGTTGACGGGCAGGGTCGCGGGCAGGCCCAGCGACTGTTCCTCGGCCCAGGTCTTGGCGGCGGCGACGAGCTTCTTTCCGACGGCGGCGATGATCATGTGTTGGGGTTCTGGCCCGCGGTCATGCCCGCGAGGCGGCGGACGGTCTCCGCCTCGTGCGCGACGGCGCAGGCTTCGTCGAGGGTGATGAGGTTCTGTTTGGCGAGGAAGACGAGGTACTGGTCCATGGTGATCATGCCGTGCTTGGCCCCGGCCTCGACCGCGCCGTAGATCTGGTGGGTCTTGCCCTCCCGGATGAGGTTGGCGATGCCGGTGGTCACGCGCATGAACTCGCGCGCGGCCACGCGGCCGCCGCCTTGGCGCGGCAGGAGCTGCTGGCAGACCACGCCCTGGAGCACGGTGGAGAGCTGGACGCACACCTGCTGCTGCTGGTGCGCGGGGAACACGTCGATGATGCGGTCGACGGTGGTCGCGGCGTCGTGCGTGTGGAGGGTGGCGAAGCACAGGTGGCCGGTCTCGGCGGCGGAGATGGCCAGCTGGATGGTCTCGAGGTCGCGCATCTCGCCGACGAGGATGATGTCGGGGTCCTGGCGCATGGCGTGGCGCAGGGCCTCGGCGAAGGACTTCGTGTTCTGCCCGACCTCGCGCTGGAGGATGACGGACTGCTTGTCCTCGTAGGTGAACTCGATGGGGTCCTCGACGGTGAGGATCTTCTTCTGGTGCTTCTGGTTGATGAGCTCGATGAGGCAGGCCAAGGTGGTCGACTTGCCCGAGCCCGTCGGGCCGGTGACGAGGACCAGGCCGCGCGGCAGGTCGATGAGGTTGGAGATGGACGGCATGAGGCCGATCTCCTGCGGCGTGGGGATCTTGGAGGAGATGACGCGCAGGACGGCGCCGAGGCCGTTCTTCTGGCGGAACACGTTGAGGCGGAAGCGGCCCGCGCCGGCGACCGCGATGGAGCCGTCGAGCTCCCAGCGCTCCTCGAAGCGCGCCTTCTGGGCGTCGGAGAGCACGGAGTAGACCATCTTCTCCGCCTCCTCGGCCGTGATGGGCGAGACGCCGCCGGGTCCCGGGAGAGGGCGGATGGAGCCCTGCAGGCGCACCATGGGCGGCTTGCCCACGACGAGATGCAGGTCGCTGGCGCCGGCCTGCGCCGTCGCCTTGAGGACGTCGGTCAGCTCTGCCATTCGACCTCTTTGGCTCCCTCGTTGAGGCGCTCGAGCGCGTAGAGCTCGCGGGCGTCCTCCTGCATCAGGTGGACGAGCACGCCGCCGTAGTCGATGACGCGCCACTGGTCGGTCTGCGGGCGCGAGCGGTGGTGCACCCGCAGGCCGCCGGCCTCCAGCTGCTCCTCGATGGCGTCCTCCAGCGCCTGCAGGTGCGGGCGCGAGAGGGCGGTGGCGATGACGAGGTAGTCGGCCACGGGGCTGGACTTGCGGACGTCGAGCACGACGACGCGCTCGGCTTTCTTCTCGTCGGCGACCTGCGCGATCGCGACGGCGACGGACTTAAAGGCTCGTGCCATGGGAGCGTGACCTCAGGCGCTCTCGGAGCGCCTCATCGGTGCGGAATTCCAGGTTCTCGAGGGCCGAGGCCAGGAGTCGGCCGGCGGCCTCGAGAGTGCGTGCGGTCTCGGCTTTGCGCGCCGCGTCGGGAGCGGTCCGCGCGCGGAAGCGCAGGACGCCGAGCAGGCGGCGGGGAGCGCGCAGGACCATGGCGAGCGTGCGCTCGTCGCTCCAGGACGAGAAGGGGGCGGAGACGCCGGGGACCGCGCCGTCCTCCAGGGGCTCGCCGCGCGCGGCCGCGGGGTCGAGCTCCTCGTTGAAGGCGTTGTAGACGCGCGCGTCGGCCGACCAGTCGCCCTCGAGATGGGGCAGCAGGCGGTCGAGCGCCTTGGCGAGGAGGGCCTTGGGGCCGTCGTGCTGCTCGAGGAGCAGGGAGGACAGGTCGTAGAGCAGGGCCACCTCCGAAGAGGTCCGGCGCAGGCGACGGGACTGGACGGCCACGAGCTCCGCGAAGAACTGCATGGCCAGGACCGAGTCGGTCTTGAGCCAGCGCTGGAGGTCGTCGCGCTTCAGGCGCAGCAGCTCGGCGGGGCCGCCGGCGTAGGCCGAGGCCGAGCGCTTCACGGAGTCGAGCAGCGCCATCTCGCCCAGGCAGTCGCCCGGTCCGAGGGAGGCGAGGTCCTTCTCGCCGCCGCCGCCGAGCTTCTTGGCGACGCGCACGCGGCCGGAGACGATGAAATAAAGACCGTCGCTCTCGGCTCCCTCGGCGAAGACCGCCGCGCCGTCGGCCAGGGAGACGGGCTCCAAGTACCCGGCGAGGGCTTCCAACCGCTCCTTCGGGTGCTGGTCGAACAGCTCGAGGGAGCGCAGCAGCGCGACGCGATCCGGCGCGGCCATCCCTACATCAAGGAGGCCGACGAGCGTCCGGTGACGCCGACGAGCTGCTTGAAGGTCTCCTGGTTGTGCGCGCGCACGAGCGCCTCGTTGATGTCGAGCATGCCCTGGCGGCACAGCTCGGCGAGCGCCTTGTCCATCGGGATCATGCCGTGCTTGGCGCCGGTGTCGATGGCCCCGTAGATCATGTGCGTCTTGCCCTCGCGGATGAGGTTGGAGATGGCGGGCGTCATGATCATGATCTCGCGCGAGGCGATGCGGCCCTCGCCGTCCTTGCGGGGCACGAGGATCTGGGAGACGACCGCCTGGAGCACCACCGCGAGCTGGACGCGGATCTGCGCCTGCTGGTGCGGGGGGAACACGTCGATGATGCGGTCGACGGTGGAGGGGGCGTCCTGGGTGTGGAGCGTGCCGAAGCACAGGTGGCCCGTCTCGGCGGCGGTGATGGCGAGCTGGATGGTCTCGAGGTCGCGCAGCTCGCCG
>CAZTZW010000179.1:0-5982 GCA_964618085.1 uncultured Elusimicrobia bacterium | reverse complement strand
CGGGATTTCAGGGCGAGCGCGGCGCGCACGGGCGGCTCGGACTCCTCGTCGGGCTCGCCCACGTCCAGGCTCATGCGCGCGGCCGCGCTCCAGTCGGCGGGCTCGGGCGAGAGCGCGGCGAGCTTGACGGCGGCGAGGTCCTCGGCGGCCCGCACGGCGGCGCCGAGGTCGTCGCTGGCGCGCAAGGCCTCGGTGAACGCGCGGCCGAGCGTGCGCTTGCCCTCGAGCTTGGCGTCCTCGGGCACGTACAGCACGGACAGCGCGCGCTTCACCGGGTGGTACACCACCAAGTGCAGGCGGGGCGCCGCGGCGCCGGTCTCGCGCGTCGCCAGCCAGGCCAGGTAGGGCCTCCCGCCGCGGATTTTGCTCGAGAGGGGAGAGCCGTACTCCGCCCAGGCCGCCAGGGCGGCGGCGGACACGAGGAAGACGGCCAGGACGCGCTGGAGTCTCAGCGCTTTTTGAGGGAATTCCATAGGGAGAGGGTGGCGGGGTGGATCCAGGCGCCGCGGGCGCGGGCGTGGGCGAGCTTGTCGGCGACGCAGCGCTTGAGCGCGCCGTCGAGGGATTTGAATGCCAGTCGACGCGTCGCGGCGACGCCGCGATGCGCCCGGTCGGCCGAGCAGGCGTCGGCCACGTACACTACTTTATCGAGCGTCGTCATCCGCGCTCCGCCGAGCGTGTGCTTCGAGACGGCGGAGAGCACCTCCGGGTCGGTCACGCCGAGCTCGCGGCGGGCGAGATGGGCGGAGGCGTAGGCGTGCAGCAGCATCGGCTCGCGGGCGATGAGGGTCTCGCGACGGGGCGCGGGCAGGCGATGGCGCTTCGCGTAGGCCGCCTGCAGGTGAGGGGGGAAGCGGCGGCCGAGGTCGTGGAGGAGTCCGGCGAGCAGGGCCTTGTCCGCGTCGACGCCGTGCGCGCGCGCGAGCTCTCCGGCCAGCGCGGCGACGTTGAGGACGTGCTCGACGCGGCCGGGCTTGAGCGTCTCGCGCAAAGTCCGCAGCAGCCGGGCCCCGTAGAGCCCGCGCTCCTCGATGCGCGCGCGGACGGCCTTCCCCAATAGCGGCGTCTCGCGTCCCAGGGCCAGGTCGCGGCGCAGTTCCGTCGACGAGATGTCGGGGAAGCGCCCGGGCACGCGCCGGAAGCGGTGGGGCGGGCGCGCCGTGGAGCCGGGGCGCGCGCCGTACCACCAATGCGCGAGCGTCAGCAGCTTCTTAGGCGCGGTCCAGCGCGGGAAAGAGGCGGCGGAGTCCTGTCCGCACACGAAATGAAGCTCCTCCCACGGACGGCGCTTCTTCAGGCGCGACAGAGTCTCGACGGTGGGCACGACGCGGGACGCGCGCGCCTCGCTCGCGTCCACGCGGGTCAGCCGCCGCCAGCGCTTGGGCAGCGGGTCGACGACGCCGAGCTTCACGAGGGCCAGCCGCTCGGCGGCGGGCGCGGACGGGGCGGCCGACTTCAGGCGCGCCCGCCAGGCGGGCACGACGAGGATGCGCTCGGGGCGCACCCGCTCGGCGGCGGCGGCCAGCAGGGCCGCGTGGCCTGCATGCGGCGGGTCGAACGAGCCTCCGAACACGAGCGTCTTCACGCGGCCATTCTATCAATCCGTTGCCGTTGACGGGGGGTACGCAAAGTGGAATCATGCGTCATGCCCGACAGCAGACCCTTCCGGGGCTGGCGCTTTTCTTCGAGAAACGGTTCTCTCGGCCCGCTCCTGTGCCCTCCTTACGACGTCATCAACGCCGAGCTCGCCAAGAGCCTGCGCGCGGTCAAGAAGAACTCGGTCTATCTCGAACTGCCCGCCGGCGAGGCGCCGGCCAAGTACGCCGCCGCCAAGTCGGCGTGGGCGAAATGGCGCGCCGACGGCACGCTGCGCCGCGACGCGGCGCCCGCCTACTATCTCATCGAGGAGCGCTTCGCGCACGCGGGCCGCTCCTACACGCGCCGCGGCGTGCTCGCCGGGCTGGGCGTGACGCCCAAGGCCTCGAAGCTCGTCATCCCCCACGAGCGCACGTTGTCCAAGCCCAAGGCCGACCGCCTGCGCATGATCGCCGCGGTGCGGGCCAACGTCAGCCCCATCTTCGGCGTCTTCGAGGACAAGAACCGCTCGGCGTACGCCATGCTCAAGAGGCTGGGCCGCGGACGGCCCACGGCGACGGCCGCCGCCAAGGGCGTCTCGTATAAGGTCTTCGTCGTCGACGATCCCGCCGACGTGAAGGCGCTCTCGCGCCTGCTCGCGCCGCGCGAGTGCCTCATCGCCGACGGCCACCACCGCTACTCCTGCGCGCAGGAGCACTACCGCCGCCGGCCCTCGGAAGAAGCCGAGGCCGTGATGTGCTACCTGGTGCCCGACGTGGACCCGGGCCTGGTCGTGCTGCCCACGCACCGAGTCTCGGCGTCGGGCCTGCTCGACCGCGCCGGCGGCATGTCGCCGCTGCGCCTCCTCAAGGACGTCAAGAGCCTGGTCAAGGCGCTCGCGGCGTCGAAGAACCCCTACGCCTTCGGGTTCATCGAGGGCGGGGTCGCTCTGCTCGGCGAGCCGCGCCCCGACGGCTGCCGCAGCGGCCTCTGCGTGGAGTGGCTTGGCAGACGCCTCCTGGCCGATATCGCGCCCGACGCGTTGAGCTACACCCCCGACCCCGCCGAGGCGGCGCGCCGCGTCGAGACCGACGGCGCGGCCGTGCTGGTGAAGCCCTTTCCCGTGGCGCAGGTGCGCAAGGCGGCCAAGGCCGTCGGCCTGCTGCCTCAGAAGTCGACCTACTTCATCCCGAAGATCGTCACGGGCTTGGCGTTCCGGGACCTGCGGCCTTGAAATTCTCCGTCATCGTCGCCGCGCGCAACGAGAGCGCCCAGATCGGCGCGGCGATGAAGCGCCTGCGCCACATCTCCTCGACGAGCAGCATGGAGCTCATCATCGTCGACGGGGGCTCCGACGACGGCACCGCCGAGGCCGCCCGGGAGTGGTCCGAGAACGTCATCGCGCTCGACTCGCCGCTGCGCAGCGCGCAGTGGAACGCGGGCGCGGAGAAGGCCACCGGGGACCTGCTCTTCTTCCTGCCCGCCGACGTCCACCCGCCGGATTCCTGGCAGCAGGCGCTGGAGCATTTCTGGCTCTCGACCCCGGTCTCGTCGGTCGCGGCCACGGCCTTCACCATCGAGTACGGCGCGGGCCTGCCGATGAAGCTCTTGGCGGGCTGGTCCAACGCGCGGGTGCGCAGCGGCGTCGCCACCACCGACCACGGACTGTGCACGACGCCCGAGGTCTTCAAGGCGGTGGGCGGCTTCCCCGACGTCCCGCGCTACGAGGACACCGCGTTCTGCCGGCGCCTGTCCGCCAAGGGGCGCATCGCGCTGCTCCCGCCCCGCATCCGTCCCGCTTCCCGCCGCATCCACGCCGACGGCGCGATGTCCTACGCGCTAGGCCGCGTCTGGGGCGAGTTGACCGCTCCCGCCGCGCCGAAGGCCTAGGCGCTCTCGTCAGGGCGCGCGCGATCGAGGCGGAGCGAACGTGAGCCGTACGCCGACGCCGCCGTCGGCGTGGACGCCGCCGCCGCGGTTGAGCTGGAACACGGGGCCCGCCTCGGCGAAGAACTCGAGCGAGTGTTCGGGCAGGCGCCAGGACAGGCCTCCCATCGTGCGGATGCCGAACTCGGGGTCTCCGGCCGCCTCGAGGCGCGGGCCGGCTCCCAGATACAGCCCGAGACGGCCGCGCTCCGGCTGGGGCAGCAGCCTCCAGTCGTGCCAGAGCAGGTCTCCCCAGAACGTCGGGTCGCCGCTGTAGCCGACGCCCAGGTCGACGGCCAAGGCGTCGTCGAGCCAGAGCTTGGCCGTGCCGCCCAGCGGGTCCCCCAGGACGGCGCCGGCGGAGAACTCCTGCACCTGGGCCGACGCGGGCGCGGCGCACAAGACGGCGAGCAGGGCCATGGTCTTCATGCGGCCTCCTGGCGGCGCGTCTGCACGCGGCCGCCTGAGCGAGGGACGCGCCGCGATGAGCGATAGCGGCGCATCCCGGCGGGGGTGGGTCGAGCGTCGGGGTAGAGCGTGCGTCGGGGAGCGGGGACGGTCGTCGGGGTCAAGAGCGCCTCCTCTGGGTCAACCGGCATCCCCAGTGTAGCGGGAACGTCTCAAGCGGGTCTCAAGACCGGGTCAAATAATCCTCAAGTACAGCGGCATCCGCGGCGAAAACGGTATCATCCACGCGATGAGACGCTTATCCCTCGCCGGCGCGCTCCTGCTCTCCGGCTGCGCCGGCGCCCAGTGGGCGCGGCACATGGAGCTGGGCGACCGCGCCCTGCGCCGCGGGCGCCTGGCCGAGGCCGAGGCGCCGTTGAACGCGGCTCTGGCCGCGGCCGAGGCGTCGGGCGGCGAGCGGCTGGCCCGCTCGCTCAACGCCCTGGGCGACCTGCGCATGGCCGAAGGCGACGCGGCCCGAGCCGAGCCCTTGTACCGCCGCGCGCTGCTCCTGCTGGAGAAGAGCGCCGGTCCGGAGGCGCCCGAGACCTGCGCCGCGCTCACCTACCTCGCGGACGCCGCGGCCGCCATGGGGCGCGAGGCCGAGGCCGAGAAGCTCCTGCGCCGGGCCCTGGCCGCCGCGGAGAAGGACCCGGAGCGTCACGCCGAGGCCGCGGCGCGCCTCTCCGACCTGGCGGCGTTGGAGCGCTCCCTGGGCCGCGAGGCGCAGGCTCAGGAATCCTACCGGCGCGCGCTGGCCATAACCGAGAAGGCGCTGGGGCGGGATCATCCGCTCGTGGCCGACCGGCTCAACGACCTGGCCATCCTCCACCACGCCCGCGGCGACTACGACGCGGCGGAGCCGCTCTATCGCCGCTCCCTGGCGGTCAAGGAGAAGATCCTGGGGCCGGCGCATCCCGAGGTGGAGGGGGCGCTCAACGACCTTGCCTTGCTCGAGGAGGCGCGCGGCCGGGACGCGGAGGCCGAGACGCTCTACAAGCGGGCGCTGTCGCAGTTGGAGAAGGCCGTCGGCCGCGACAGCCCGCGCCTGGGCCCGACGCTGAGCCACTACGCACAGCTCCTCAAGCGCCTCGGCCGCGCCGCCGAGGCTCGGGAGCTCGAAGCGCGCGTGCGCGCGCTCGCCGCCCGCCCCGTCCGCAAGGCCCGTTGAGCATGAAGACGCCCACCCTCCGCACCCAGCTCGTCATGGCGGCCGGCCTCGTCCAGCTCTACTCCCTGGGCGTCGGCGGCTCGTTCTGGATACAGCAGCGCGCGCACGCGCGCCTCGAGAGCACCTTCCAGGAAGGGTTGGCGGTGCTCTCGTCGATGCCCCGCCTGCGCGACCGCCTGCGCGCTCTCGACCAGGCCGGAGACCAGTATCTCCTCACGGGCCAGCCCCTCTGGCTGGAGAACCGCGAGAAGGCGTTGGCGCAGGTCCGCGCCAGTCTCAACGAGCTCGCCTCCTCGCTGCAGGACCCGCGCGACGCGGCCCTCGCCGCGGAGGCCGACCGGCGGCTGACCGCCTATCTGTCCGAGCGCAGCCCGTGGATCAGCCGCCGCCGCGCGGGGAAGCTCTCCGCGCTGGAGGCCACGCGCGCCGCGCGCCGCACCAGCGGGCTGGACTCCGTCATCGAGCCGCTCACGGCGCTCAAAGACGTCAACGTCGCCGAGCTCGGGCGCTTGCGCGAGGAGACGGAGCGCGCCTCGCGGCGCACGCTGTGGCTCATCATCCTGGCCGGCGCCGGCGCGGCCGGCTTCGTCGCGTGGTTCCTGGCGCGCACGCTCACGGGCCCCGTCGCGGCCCTGCGCGAGCGGGCGCGCGGTTGGAAGCTGGGCGAGGAATGGGACTTCCCGCCGCCTTCCGGGGCGGGCCCCGAGATCGTCGACCTGCAGGAGACCATGGGCGAGATGGCGACGCGCCTCAACGCGCAGTTCGAGAAGGAGGCCGAGCTCGGCAAGCTCAAGGGCCGGCTCGTCTCGATGGCCAGCCACGAGTTCAACAACGCGCTCAGCGTGCTCGGCACCACGGTCAAC
>CAZTZW010000178.1:0-6082 GCA_964618085.1 uncultured Elusimicrobia bacterium | reverse complement strand
CCTTCCTCCGCGCGACGGCTCGTCCCTCGTCGTCGCGGGGCTCCAGGGCTTCGACGACCACCAGGAGTACCTGGCCCGCACGCCGCGCTCCGTCGACCTCGCGGTGTGGCCCGAGAGCGTGTTCAAGGACGACCTCGCCTATCCTCCCGCGGCGCCCGTGCCGCTCCTCCTGACGGCGCGCCGCGACCGCAAGAACGTCGCGGCCTTGGTCCTGCCCGACGGCACGACGACGTCCGCCGAGAAGGAGACCTTGGTGCCTTTTGGAGAGTATATGCCCGCGCCGCTGTCCTTCCTGCGCGCGCTGAGCCCGCGCACGCAGGACCTCGTCGCGGGCGCGCCCTCCGGCCCGTTGACCTTGCCCCGCGGGGCCAAGATAGGCACCCTCGTCTGCTACGAGAACCTGCGGCCGGAACGCGCGCGCCGCCTCGCCGAGCAGGGCGCGCTCCTGCTCGTCGTGCAGGCCAGCTCGTCGTGGAGCGACGACCCGCGCGCGGGCGAGATGCACGCGCGCTTCGGCGCGCTGCGCGCCCTGGAGACCGGGCGCCCCTTGCTCCACGTCGCCGACCGCGGTCCCAGCGTGCTCTTCGGCCCCGACGGGCGCGAGGTCTCGCGCCTGGACGCCGGCGAGTCGGGGGCCCTCCTGCTCTCCATCCCGCTGACGGGGCGCGCGCGATGAGGCCCGTCCTCTTCTCGCTGTTCGGCCGCGACTTCGATTCCGCGACCTCCTTCGCGGGGCTGGCGGCGCTCGTCGCCTTCCTCGTCATGCGCGCGGGACGCGCCCGCGCGCGCCTGAGCGCCGACGAGCTGTGGGAGCTGGCCGCCTTCCTGGCCGCGGGCGTCTTCGCGGGCAGCGTCGCCTTCCACGCCTTCCTGTACGACGGAGGCTGGGCCGTCAACCTCGCGAAGCTGCGCGCGGGGGGCCTCGGCGGAGGCTCGTTCCTGGGCTCGCTGTCGGGCGCCGCGCTCGCGGCCGCCGCCTGGACGCGCTGGCGCGGCAAGGAGCTGGGCCCCGTCGCCGACGTCCTCGTCGAGGGCGGCGGGGTGGGCCTCGCGGTGATGCGCGTGGGCTGCGTGCTCAACGGCTGCTGCCACGGGCGGCCCACCGGGACGATGTTCGGGCTGGTCTTCGACGGCCCGTGCGCGGTCGCCCCGGCCTTCCGCGGCATGCACCTGCAGCCGACCCAGCTCTACGACGCGGCCGTCGCGCTCGCGCTGTACGTCCTGCTCGCGCGCGGCGCGCGGCCTCTGCAGGAACGCGGCGTTCTGAGACCGGGCGACGGCTTCTGGCTGTTCGCCGGGCTCTACGGCCTGTTCCGCCTCGGCTCGGACCCGCTGCGCGGCGACGACCGTCCCGTCTTCGCCGCTCTGGGGATGACGCCCGCGCAGTGGACCGGGGCGCTCGCCGCGCTCGCCTCGGGCTGGACGCTGACGAAGCGCCCTTGGCCGAAGGAGACCGTCTACGGCGCCGCCGTCGCGAGCGCCTTCCTCGTCGTCGCCGCCTGGCGCTCGGACCTCGTCGCCGAAGCGGCCGGCGCCACCGCGGCGTCTTTGGCCGCGGGAGGCGAGGCGCGGCGGTACGTGCTGGGCGAGATGGCGCTGTTCGCCGGCATCCTCGTCTTCGCCTGGCGCGTCATCCCTCGCGCCTACGAGCCCCGCCGCGACGGCCTCATCCTGCTCGTCGCCGGGCTCGCCGGCTGGCTCGCCGAGTTCTGGGGCACGCGCCTCGGCCTGTGGACGTACTACACCGGCGAGATGCCGCCGCTGTGGATCGTCCCGGCCTGGTGCGTCGGCGCGCTGGTCATCGACAGACTCGCCGCGCGGGCACGCGCGGCGCGTGTCGCCGCGTGGTTGGGGCCCTCGATGGCTCTGTTCTCTTTGGCCGCCACGTCCTGGCTGTCCTTGACCGGACCGGGAGGTGCGTGGCGTTGGGCCGGCCCCGCCGTCGTCGCTTTCGTCCTCATCTGGCGACGCCGCCCCGAGGATGGGCCCATCCTGCTCGCGGGCATCCTCAGCGTGTTCTTCGCCGACCTCTGGGGCACGACCAACGGCTGCTGGGACTACCACCTGGCCGGCTGGAAGCTCGGGCTGTGGCAGGGCATCGCATTCGGGATGGGCTTCGACGCCGCCGTGGTCCTCGGCGCGCTCAAGGTCGTCGACGTCTGCCTGACGCGGCGAAAAAGCTGACTCGAAGTAACATCGGTGCCTGACCCCGCTGTTACTTCAGCGCTTGTTGGTGGCGGCGCCGACGTCGGTGACGAGCTTCTGGAGGGGGGCGAGGTCCGCGCCTTGAGGCAGGGCGGTCGCGATGACCGGCGCCTGAGCGGCGGCTTCCTCGGTGAACTTCATCACGTGGTCGGCCACGGCCTGCTCGCGGCCGAGGAACGCCAGCCCTTCGTCGTACAGGTGCTTGGGGGGAGGGCTCTCCTTGAGCGCGGACGTGATCATCCCCAGAGCCGCGGTCCAGACTTCGGGCTGCTTCAGGCGCTTGCTGATCTCCGCGCGGACCTCCGGCAGGGCCAGCGAGTCGCGCGCGAAAGAGTAGGGGTCGCGGTTCTTGTCGAAGCGGATCTTGACCTCCATGTAGCGGGGCATGCCTAAGAAGGCCATGTCCACTTCCCGCACGATGGGGTGGGTGCGCCGGTAGCGCTCCGCGACCCGGCCGATGCGCTCGTGATAGCGCTTGAGCTCCGCGCCGTGGCGGGCGAGGAAGTCCGCCTCCTTGGCGCGAGGGTCCTTCTCGGCCGCGCGCGGCGCCGCGGAGGAGGCGGGGGCGCCGGAGGAGGCGCTCCCGGCGGGGCGGCCGCCGATGGTGACGGCCGGGTCGGAGGCCAGCCCGCCGACCACGGGAGCGGGGCTCGAGCGGGGAACCGGCTCCTCGCTCACCGCCGGCACCGCCGCCGCCGGCGGACGGGCGGCGATGGAGGAGAGGTCGAATCCCGCGTCGGACACTTCATCGTGCCCGCGCCCCGACAGCATCGTGTACAGTCCCACCGCGACGGACGCCAGCAGCACGGCGGCCATGAACCAGCCTAAGCGGCGTCCGCCGCTGTCGTCGCGGATGACGGGACTTTCCACTCAGCCGTCAGTTCAGGGGAGCCCGGGGCGTGCCGTTGGGCTCGAGACAGACCTTGCGCTCGGGGTTCCAAGTCGTACCCGACGGGCAGGTCTTGGCGACCTCTTCCTCGGCCTGCTTGCCGCAGCAGCCGCCCTTCTTGTCCGAGGACGAGGAGGACGACGTGTCGGCGGCGCGGCTCGGAGAGACGCCGAACTTGACGAAGGCGCCAAGGACGGCGGCGATCAGAGAGAAACGGATGAGCTTGGTCTTCATGCCTGGAGTGTAGATGGGATAGGCGCGGAATTCAAGTAATAATCCGGTAAAACCCCTCCGCCCCCGTCTCAGGCGTCCTTGTAGGACGCCTTCTCGCGGACGTAGGCCATGACCTTGCGCTCGCGCATCATGTGGGCGATGGAGTCCTTGCGCTTGGCGAAGGTCTCCTCGAGCTCCTTGCGCTTGGCGGGGTCGGCCTCCTCGGCCAGACCCTTGTCGAGCTCGGCCTTGAGCTCGGCGTCGGTCGCCTCGATCTTCTCCTTCTCGGCGATGGCGTTGAGCACGAAGGCCAGGCGCACCTCGTCCTCGGCCTGCGGAAGCATCTTGGCGCGCAGGTCTCCGAGCATCTTGTCGTTGAGGTTGGCCGCGGCGCCGCCGAACATGCGGTGCTTGAGGCGGTCGAGCATGCCCTCGAGCTGGCGGTCCACCATGGAGGGAGGCAGAGGGAAGGGGTTGGCCTTCACCAGCGCCTTCTCGATCTGCTGGATCTCCTCGGCCTCGGCGCGGCCCGCGCCTTCCTTGTCGAGGACTTCCTTGAGCTTGGCGCGCAGCTGCTCGACGGACTCGAAGCCGAGGTCCTTGGCGAACTCGGCGTCCACCGGCGGGAGCACCTTGGTCTTGATCTCCGTGAGCGTCGCGGAGAGGTCGGCGTCCTTGCCGCCGAGCTTGACCTTGATGACCTTGGTCTCGCCGCGCTTCATGCCGAGGAGGCCGTCGGCCAGGCCCTCCACGGACTGCTCGGCGGACATGTCCACGAGCTCGCCCGTGCCCTTGGCGCCGGCCAGCGGCTTGCCGTCGCGCGTCGCGGCGTAGTCGAGCACGGCGAAATGGGTCTTGCCGACCTTCTCATCGGGGGACTTCTCGAGGCGCGCGTGCGACTCGCGGATGTCGTCGAGGCGCTTGTTGACGGCCTCGTCGGTGCCGGGGTACTTCTTGCGCTCGACGGGGATCTTCAGGTAGTCCTTGGCGGTCGGGACGGGCGCGACCTCGAGGCGGACGGTCAGGACCATGGGCTCGCCGTCCTTCCACTTCACGTCCTCGACGGTCGGGCTCTCCACCAGGCGCAGCTTGTGCTCCTCGACGACGCTGGGCACGTGCTTGCGGATGAGCTGGTCCATCGCGTCCTCGCGGGCGTGGCCCGTGAAATGCTTCTTGACGATGTCGAGCGGGGTCTTGCCGGGGCGGAAGCCGGGGACCTTGGCGCGCTGCTGCAGGCGCACGAGGGCGGTCTGCGTCGCGTCCTCGACCTCCTGAGCGGGGATCTCGACGGAGAGGGTGACGAGGCAGCCCTCTTCCTTCACCTTCTTGGATTTGATCTTGTCCGACTTCGTCATCGCCGAGAACAGGCCCATGGGATCCTCCGAGATTCGTGGGCGGGGGGGGACTTGAACCCCCACGCCTTGCGGCACACGGTCCTAAGCCGTGCGCGTCTGCCGTTCCGCCACCCGCCCTAAAAAAGAGGACCGAGGGGGCTCGGTCCTTGGACGACTTTGCGGCAAATCTATGGGCGATCTCGGAATCGAACCGAGAACCTTGACCTTAAGAGGGTCCTGCTCTAACCAATTGAGCTAATCGCCCGTCCGACCCATGATAGCAAACCCGCGCGCCTTCGAGCAAGCGCGAGCATGCGGGAGGAGTTCCCTGATAGATAGGCGGGTCCTGTCGTGCATCGGAGGTGCCGCCTGCGGGCGGCGCGCCTTGATTCGCCCAGCTATGAGGACCTCTACAAGTCCGCGCTTTCGTCCTCGGCGGCACCTCCAATGCCCACCACCCGCCTATCTATAAGCCATCGCCCCCGTGCTTCCTCTTGCCCTACCTGTACCTTTTGCCGCAAGGCGCCGAAAGGCGCCGCCCGCGGCAAGTGGATGTATCTCATTATGTCCGGGTGGCAGGGGAAAGGCGGTCGCCCTGGAGCGAGAACGACGCACGTAGGTGCGGCGGCTCGCGGAAGGGCGACCGCCTTTCCCCTGACAGGCCCCGGACGTTATAAGGGACATCCCTTAACAATTCGGACATTGCGCGGGGGCCCTTCTCCCTTTATACTGTGCGGGTCATGAAATATTGGGTGTTCCAGAACAACCAGGTCATCGGCCCGTACGACCCGGAGGACCTCAGCCGCCTCGTCGCCTTCACCCCCGAGAGCCTCGTCTGCTCCGAAGGCCGCAAGGGCACCAGTATGGGGGATTGGCAGCGCGCCGGCATGGTGCCCGACCTCTCCGTGGCCTTGGTCAAGTCCGGGCAGCGCCACCCCGCCCGCGGCGGCCTGGCCATGCTCTCCGGCCTGCCGCCCGAACCCACTTTGAAGGACCTCGCCGTCCTGGGCAGCCTCCAGGAGAAGGTCGCGATGCTCGAGGACGTCGCGGCCCAGCTCCAGGAGAGCCTGCGCCAGAAAGAGGCCGAGCTGTCCTCCGTGCACGGCGCGCTCTCCGACAAGGACCGCGAGGCGCGCGAGATGCGCGCCGAGGCCGAGAAGTCCAAGCAGGCCGCCGACGAGCTCAAGCGCCAGCTCGCCGGGCTCGAGGAGCGCCTCTCCGGCGTCGCCGGACTCAGCGAGACGCTCGACAAGGCCGTCGAGGCCGAGAAGCAGGTGCAGGGCGACGTGCTCAAGCAGGGGGAGACCATCGCGGCGCTCAGCCGCGAGCTCGAGTCGCTGCGCCAGCGCCTCGACGAGCGCGGCTCCTCCTCCGCGGCCTCGTCCGCCCCGCCGCCCGCTGCCGGGCACGTCATGCCGCCCGCGCCCGCCGCCGACGCGCC
>CAZTZW010000177.1:0-6103 GCA_964618085.1 uncultured Elusimicrobia bacterium | reverse complement strand
TCTTGCGCAGGATGGTGACGGCGGCCTCGAGGTTGCCCTTCGCCTCGTCGAGCGCGCGCTTGCAGTCCATCATGCCCGCGCCGGTCTTCTCGCGGAGCTCACGGATCATCTGGGTGGCGTCCATCGTGGTCATGGTGTCCTGTTGAGGGTGAAAGGTTAGGCGGCTTCCGAGGGGGTTTCCTCGGCGGCGGCGTAGACGACGTCGACGGCGGGCTGGGCTTCCTCGGCCCCGCCCTCGGCGAGCATCGCGGCCTCGGCGCCCGCGACGGACTGGGCGTTCTTGGCGGCCTCGAAGGCGGTCTTGCCTTCGAGCACGGCGTCGGCGATCAGGCCGCAGAACAGCTTGATGGAGCGGGCCGCGTCGTCGTTGCCGGGGATCGGATGGTCGATGAGGTCCGGGTCGCAGTCGGTGTCGCAGATGGCCACGATCGGGATGTTGAGCTTGCGGGCCTCGGCGACGGCGAGGTCCTCTTCGACCGGGTCGACCACGAACATGATGTCGGGCGGGCCGTCGAGCTTGCGCAGGCCGGAGAGGTTCTTGCTGAGCTTGGCCATCTCCTTGTTGAGGCGGGAGACTTCCTTCTTGGGCAGCACGGAGAAGATGCCGTCGGTCTGCCACTTCTCGAGCTCCTCGAGACGCTTGAGCGACTTCTTGAGGGTCGCGTAGTTCGTCAGCGTGCCGCCGAGCCACTTCTCGGAGACGTAGGCGGCGCCGCAGCGCTCGGCCTCGGCCTTCAGGAGGTCCTGCGCCTGCTTCTTGGTGCCGACGAAGAGGAACTTCTTGCCGAGGGCGGCCTGGTCGCGGACCCACTGACCGACCTTCTTGAGCTCCTTGACGGTCTTCTGGAGGTCGATGATGTGGATGGCGTTGCGCTCGCCGAAAATGAAGCGGGACATCTTGGGATTCCAGCGGCGGGTCTGGTGACCGAAGTGCACGCCAGCTTCCAGCATGGCTTTCATCGAGACGTTGATCATGAGCGGTTTATTATTCTCCGTGAGTTGGTTCGACGAGACATAGTAGCAAATCCCGGCTATTAAAGGGAAGGAGCGCGTCCGGCCGCGGCGACGGAGGGCAAGGTCTTGGCGTAGTCGCGCCAGCGGGCCTCGGTCGCCTTCATATGGGCGAGCCCCGCGGCCGGGCCCATCAGCGGCGTCTTGGCCGCGGCGCGGACCTTCTCCGTGCGCAGCGAGGACTGCTTGGGACGGGGAGTGGGGGAGGAGAAGCGGGAGGCGGGGACGGACTCGAGCAAGCCCGAGTCCAGCCCCCAGGTCATGGCGGCGAGCACGGCGAAATCGTAGCGGGTGATGGGATCGGCGCCGACCACGTGATGGACGCCGCTGGCGCCGGCCTCGACGAGGTCGGCCGTCACCTCGGCCAGGTTCTCCGCGTAGGTCGGGTTGTAGACCAAGTCACCTGCCAGAGCCATGCGCTGGCCGGCGCTCAGCTTGGCCCGGACCTGGAGGACGAAGTTCTTGGGCTCCCACTGCCAGCCGTAGGCGCCGGAGGTCCTGATGACCAGGTTGCGCGAGTCGGCCGCGAGCACCCCGTCCTCGGTCTCCGCCTTCTGGCGGCCGTACTCGTTGAGGGGGTTCCGCACGTCTTCCTCTGTATAAGAGCCTTTCTTACCGTCGAACACGTAATCGGAGGAGTAGAACACCATCCGGGCTCCGGCGGCCTTGGCGGCCCGGGCCACGTTGAGCGTGCCCGTCACGTTGACCGCCCGGGTCTCGGCCGGGTGGGTCTCGCAGTAGTCCACGTGCGGGTTGGCGGCGGGGACGGCGACCACCCCGGGGCGGAAGCGCTCCATGGCCTCCTGAACGGCCTTCTCATCCTGCATATCCAGGCGCAGGAAGCCGGGTGAGGGGTGGCAGTGGTAGGTGCCGGCGGCGGTCTCGTGCCCCCGGGCGGTCCACGCCCGGACCAAGGCGTTGCCCACCAGGCCGGTCCCACCCACCACCAGCACCTTGGGCACCAGGCCCCCATTCCGGGTCATTGCCGCATTATAACAGGTTTATTGCCCTTTCTGGGGGTCAGCGAGGACCCCCCCGGGGGGGGTCCGAAGGCCCAGGCGGCTCGGCGCAATCGTGCTATACTAATCCCATGATGAGCTTATGGCTGGTCCTCGCGGCGGCCCCCCTGGGGGCCCAAGAGCCCCAGTTGGCCTTCGCCAATCCCGCCAGCCTCAGCCGCTTCTTCGACGCCTCCGTGGCCCGTCCGGACCTGGCGATCGATATGCCCGCCCAGCGCGCCGACGCCCCGGCCCAGGCTCGCGCCGCCATGCCGGCCGCCGCCCAGTACCGCGCCTCCACCCTCCACCAGCAGCTGGTCGTGCCCATCCCCCGCGAGACCCCGGCCTACCGCCGCACCTTCAAGCGGATGCTCAACCAGCTCGACAAGACCGACCGCTACGACGACCTCATCCTCAAGTACGCGCGCCGCTACGGCATCGACGCCCGTCTGATGAAGGCCGTCATGGCCGCCGAATCCGAGTTCGACCACAACGCCCTCTCGCCCGCCGGCGCCCGCGGCCTGATGCAGGTCATGCCGGTCACCGCCGAAGGCCTCAAGGTCCCCGCCAACAAGCTCTACGACCCTGAGCACGGCATCAAGGCCGGCGGCGCCTTCCTGCAGGAGCTGCTGCGCATCGCCTGGAAGAAGTTCAAGCTCAAGGGCGTGCGCTACACAGACGTGCCCGAGTGGCTGATGCAGCGCGTCGTCGCGGCCTACCACGCCGGCCCCCGCTTCCTGACCAGCACGCGCTGGTTCGGCGCGACCCGAGCCTACGTGCGCAAGGTCATGCTGTTCTACCGTTCGAAGGTCACCGACCTGCGCCGCCCCGTCAACGCGCCCGCGGCCGCCCCGTCCTACCGGGAATTCGTCGTCCCCGCCGGCACGCTGCACTGATGCGCGCCGCCCGCCCCTTCCTCTTCGCGGCCGCCGCTCTCGCCGCCTGCGCGCCGCGCCCCTGCACGAAGGCGCTGTGCCCCGTCTCGTCCGAGGGCCTCTTTCAGATACGCGGCGTGACCTCGGTCGCCGTCCCCGCGGGCTCGCCCCTGCCCGCGGTGCCGCCCGACGCCGTCGTGGACGTGCTCTCGGGCCGCGCCGAGTTCAGGGTCCTCAAGTCCCGCGTCGTCGCCGAGAGCTCGTCGTCCTTCCGCTTCTTCCTGTCCAGCGGCCAGCCCGCCCTCGACGTGACCTCCGGCCAGGTCTCCGTCTCCCTGTCCAGCGGCGCTCTCGCGTCCGCCGCGACTGGCGTGATTTTGCTTCAATAGCAGCCGTGCGCAAGGCTCTCATCACCGGCATCACCGGCCAAGACGGCTCCTATCTCGCGGAGCTCCTGCTGTCCAAAGGCTACGCCGTCCACGGCATCCAGCGCCGCTCCTCTTTGCCCAACACCTCGCGCCTGGACGCCCTTCTCAAGGGGCGCCGCGTCGTCCTCCACGACGGAGACATGACCGACGGGGGGAGCCTCACGCGCATCCTCGCGAAGGTCCGCCCCGACGAGGTTTACAACCTCGCCGCGCAGAGCCACGTGGCGTCGAGCTTCGCCGAGCCCGAGTACACCGCCGACGCCGACGGGCTGGGGACTTTGCGCCTGCTCGAGGCCCTGCGCACGCTGGGCCTGACGAAGACCCGCTTCTACCAGGCCTCGACCTCCGAGCTCTTCGGCAAGGTGCGCGAGACGCCGCAGCGCGAGACCACGCCCTTCCACCCGCGCTCGCCGTACGGCGTGGCCAAGCTCTACGCGTATTGGATCACGGTGAACTACCGCGAGGCCTACGGGCTCTACGCGTGCAACGGCGTGCTCTTCAACCACGAGTCCCCGCGGCGCGGAGAGGAGTTCGTCACCCGCAAGATCACGCGCGGCCTGGCGCGCGCCAAGCTGGGCCTGCAGGGCGCGGTGCGCCTCGGCAACCTCGACGCGCGCCGCGACTGGGGCCACGCCCGCGACTACGTCGAGATGATGTGGCTGATGCTGCGCCAGCGCCGCCCGGCGGACTACGTGGCGGCGACCGGCCGACAGCGCACGGTCCGAGAGTTCGTCGAGATCTCCGCGCGCCGACTCGACCTGAACCTGGTCTGGCGCGGCAAGGGCTTGGCCGAGCGCGGCGTGGACCGCCGCAGCGGCAAGCCGTACGTCGTCGTGGACCGCGCTCTGTTCCGGCCCGCCGAGGTCGACAGCCTGCTGGGTCTCGCCGCCAGGGCCCGCCGCGAGCTCGGCTGGCGGCCGCGCACGACCTTCGCCGAGCTCGTCGCCGAGATGACCGACGAAGACCTCCGCCTCGCTCGGCGCGAGGTCCTGGCCCGCGACGCCGGCCTCTGACGTGAGACGGGCGCTGCGCGTCCTCGTCGTCGTCGGCACCCGCCCGGAAGCCGTCAAGCTCGCTCCCGTCGTCCGCCTCCTGAGCCGCGACCGCGCCTTCCGCGTCCGCCTGCTCTCCACCGGCCAGCACCGCCGCCTCCTCGACGGGGCGCTGGCCGCCTTCCGCCTGCGCCCCGACGCCGACCTGCGCCTGATGCGTCCCGGACAATCGCCAGCCGCCTTCCTCTCGCTGGCGCTGGCCGCCCTGGACCGCGAACTAAGGAGCCGCCCCGCCGACCTCGTCCTGGTGCAGGGCGACACCGCCACAGCCGCCGCCGCCGCGCTGGCCGCGTCGCGCCGCAGGACGCCGGTCGCCCACGTAGAGGCCGGCCTGCGCTCCGGCGACCTCGCCGCGCCCTATCCCGAGGAGCTCAACCGCGTCGCCATCGACCGCGTCGCGAGCCTGCACCTGGCGCCGACGCGCGCCGCGCGCGCGGCGCTCCTCGCGGAGGGACGCCCGGCCGCGGGAGTCTACGTCACGGGCAACACGGGCGTCGACGCGCTGAAGATGATCCTCGCGCGCGGGCGGAAGAAGGGCCCCCGGCGCAGGGCCGTGCTCACCCTGCATCGCCGCGAGAGTCATGGTCCCGTGCTCAGAGGCCTGCTGGCCGCCATCGCCGCCGCGTCCGCGAAGCTGCCCGACGTCGATTGGCTGTGTCCGGTCCACCCCAATCCCGCCGTGCGCGCGGCCTACGCGACCTTGCCCAAGACCGGCCGATTCCGCCTGGTGAAGCCGCTGCCCTACCGCGCGTTCGTGCGCGCGCTCGCGTCGGCCGACTTCGTGGTAACGGACTCCGGCGGCATCCAAGAGGAGGCGCCCACGCTCGGACTGCGCTACGTCGTCCTGCGCTCCGTGACCGAGCGGCCGGAAGGCTTGGGGAAGTGGGGCGTCCTCGCGGGCTTGGACCCCAAGGCCGTCGAGCGCGCCATCCTCGCGACGGCGCGCAAGCCCCGCCCGAAGCCAGGACGCAACCCCTTCGGCGACGGCAAGGCCGCCGAGCGGACCGTCGCCGCCGTCAAGCACTGGGCCGCCCTCGGCCCACGCCCCAAAGACTTCAAAAACTGAGAAAGGGGACAGGCACCTAACTCAGTTTTCTATATAAAACTGAGTTAGGTACCTGTCCCCTTTCTCAGTTATCAGCCCTGGGCGATGAGGGTGCCGGAGACGACCAAAGCCACGATGCCGAGGCCGACGGCGATCCAGAGGAGCAGGCGGATCTCGTCGTCCCACTGCGGGTGCGACGCGGGGTCGGGCTCGACGATGGCGGGGGGCGGGACCTTGGCCGCGGGCTTCTCGACCGGCGCGGTCGCCGTCGCGGGGGGGAGGGCCGGCTCCTGCGCGGGGACGGCCGGCTTCTCGGGAGCGGCCGCCGCGGCGGGCTCGGGCTTCAGATAGGCGTCGGCCTCGCGGCGGCGATCCTCGCGACGGGCGGCCTCGGCGGGGTCCGGGACGGGGGCGACCTCGGAGGGCGCCGCGCGGCGCGCGGCCTCGCCGGCCCGGCGCTCCAATTCCAGATCCGCGTAGAGGCGGGCGCGCTCGGCGTCCAAGGAGCGGCGCATCTCCTCGAACTCGCGGTCGGCGCGCTCCCGCAGCTCCGCCTTGAGACGTTCCGCCTCGCGCTTGTGCTTGGCCGCGTCGATCTCCAGGCGCGCCTGCAGGTCGCGGGACTTCTCGAACGCCTCCACGCCCTCGCGGCGGATCTGCTCGGCGTTGTCCATGGCCGCGCGCGCCTCCTCGC
>CAZTZW010000176.1:0-6124 GCA_964618085.1 uncultured Elusimicrobia bacterium | reverse complement strand
CCGCCGGGTCCTCGCCATCGGCGCCGAGGCCAAGCGCATGCTCGGCCGCTCGCCCGCGTCGATCGTCGCGGTGCGTCCCCTGAAGAACGGCGTCATCGCCGACTTCGAGGTCACGCAGGAGATGATCAAGTATTTCATCCGCAAGGTGCACAACCGCCGCTCGCTGCTGCACCCGCGGGTCGTCATCGGCATCCCTAGCGGGATAACTGAAGTAGAACGGCGCGCAGTCCAAGAATCCGCTGAGCAGGCCGGCGCCCGCCGCGTGTACCTCATCGAGGAGCCGATGGCCGCCGCCATCGGCGCCGACCTGCCCATCTCCGAGCCCCACGGCAACTTCATCGTGGACATCGGAGGCGGCACGACCGAGGCGGCCGTCATCTCGCTCGGCGGCTTGGTGGTGTCCAAGTCCTTGGACATCGCCGGCGACGAGATGGACGAAGCCGTCATGATGCACTTTAGGCGCAAGTACAACCTCCTCATCGGGGAGACCACGGCCGAGGACGTCAAGATCCAGATCGGCTCGGTGTTCCCGCTGAAGGAAGAGAAGACGATGGAAGTCAAAGGCCGGGACCAAGCCACCGGCCTGCCGAAGACCGTGCTGATCACGTCGGAAGAGGTGCGTCAGGCTCTGATGGAGCCCGTGCAGCTCATCCTCGACGTGATCAAGAACACGCTGGAGGAGACTCCGGCGGAGTTGGCTGCCGATTTGGTGGACCGCGGCATCATGCTCGCGGGCGGCGGATCCCTGTTGAGAGGTCTTCCCGACCTCATCCGGCAGGAGACCGAACTGCCCGTGCATCGCGCCGCGGACCCCCTGAGCTGCGTCGCGCTGGGGACGGGGAAGTTCCTTGAGGAGCTCGATCACATCGATGATCGGCGCCGGGACTTCGTCACGTCCTACAGCGACCGCCGCTGACGCCGCACCCGCCAAGCTCCGCGAGTCCGCCGTGAGCCGGCCGAGGAGGGGGACAGACCCCTATCCAGGCCGAACTAGGGGTCTTTCCCCGCCTTAGCCGAGGCATGCAACAACGCGAAACGCGTACCGCGCACTACGTCTTAGCAGCGCTCTCGACCGTCGCTCTGGTCCTGCTGTCCCTGCCGCTGTCGTCGCCGGTGCGGTCCTTCAAGGCCGCCGCGAGCTACGTGCTCGACCCGGTGGCCTGGCACGGTGAAAAAGGGGTACAGCGGGTGGCCGGCGCCCCGGAGAGGGTGGGACGGCTGCTGACCGCCGATATGGAGAATGAGAGGCTCTTGGCCGAGCTCAAGCGGCTGGAGTGGCTCAAGACCACCGTCGACTCCCTCTCCATCGAGAACGAGCGCCTGCGCCGTTCCATGGGCCTGCGCGCCCCGGGAAGCCGCTCCCCGCTGTGGGCGCACGTCCTGGAGCGCGACCCGCTCCACTGGTACCGCAGCGTCGTCGTCGACGCCGGCGCCGAGCAGGGCGTCTCGCTCAACGACCCCGTCCTGGGGCCCGCCGACGGCCGGCTGGTCGCCGTGGGCCGCGTCGTGGAGGTCCGGCCGGACTCCTCCATCGTCCTGCTGCTGACCGACGAGCTCTCGGCCGCGGCCGCGTACCTCTCCTCGGGCACCCTCGAGGGCCTGGTCCAGGGCCAGGACGGACCGCGGCTGCGCATGAACTACCTCAGCGCCGAGGTCGTCCTCTCCACTGGCGACGCCGTCTACACCTCGCCCACGAGCGCGACCTTCCCGCCCGACATCGTCGTCGGGCGCGTGGCGCGCGTGTACCCCCGCGACCCGTTCCTCACCTTCCAGTCCGTCGAGGTGGCCCCGGCCCTCGACGCCTCGTCGCTGCAGGAAGTGATGGTGCTGCGCTCGGCCAAGCCGGCCGCCGCGGCCGCCGCCGGCGCCGCGCCCGCGGCCTTGCCCGCCATGGCGACCGTCCCGCCTCCGCCGGGAGCCGCCGCTCCTAAGCCGCGCCGCAAGGCACCGGTCGTCGAGCCCGCCGCTCCCGTCCTCGACGAGCCGCCTTCCTCCCCGGAGGACCCGCAATGAGCTTCCTGCGCTTCGCCCTCTTCTACGTCGGCGCGATGCTTCTCCAGTGGTGGTGGAACACTCACTTCTCCTATTGGGGCGCGGCCCCGCAGTTCCTGCTCGTGCTGACCTTGCTCATCGCGTCGCGCCTGGGACCCGTGTCCTCGATGCTCGCTGGCTTCGGCTGGGGGTTGTTCCTCGACATCTCGCGCGCCGAGCTCTTCGGCGCCAGCGCCTTCCTGCTCACCGGAGCGGGCTACGTCGCGGGCATGGTGCGCAAGCAGATCGACCTGCGCGCGGCCGGGCCGCTGGCGGTGTGCACCATGCTGGTCACCTTGGGCGTCCTGTTCACGCACGGCCTGCTCGGCCTCGTCTTCGCCAAGAGCTTCGACCATTTCGGCTGGCGCGTGTGGCTGTTCACGCCGCTCATGAACGCCTTCCTGGCCGCCGTCGGGGCGGTCCTGTGGGACGCGGCGGGGGGGGACCGGTGAACGGAGCCTCCGCCGAGAGCGTCGAGCGCCTCGGCCGCCTCTGGCTGGTCATCGCCCTCGTGGGGCTGACCTTGGGCCTGCGCCTGTTCCAGATGCAGATCATCCAGGGCGCCGAGTACCGCCTCGCCGCCGAGCGCAACCGCTCCCAGCTCATCCACCAGAACGCGCCGCGCGGGCGCATCTACGACCGGCACGGGGCGCCGGTGGCCACCAACGCGCCCGCCTTCTCGCTCATCTTCCTACCGGGCAAGGGCCGCGAGCACGACGACCTGCGCCCGCTGGCCGAGGAGCTCGCCAAGCAGCTGTCCCAGGACGCCGACGAGCTCCACGAGAAGCTCCTGCAGGCCGTGCGCGAGGAATCGGCCGTGCGCCTGGCGGAGAACCTGCCCACGCCCACGATGTTCCGCCTCTCCGAGCTCAAGACCGTCTACCCCGGCGTCGACCTCATCGTCGAGGCGCGCCGCTCCTACCCGTACGGGCGCTTCGCCAGCCACCTGCTCGGCTACATGGGCAAGATGAGCCCGCAGGAGTGGCGCGCGCGCCGGACCAAGGGCTACCGCGTGGACGCGCGCACCGGCAAGATGGGCCTGGAGAAGCTCTTCGAGAACGAGCTGCGCGGCCGCGACGGCGGCATCCGCATGGAGGTCGACGCCCAGGGCCGGCTCAAGCGCATGCTCGAGAAGATACCGTGGGAGGCCGGCTCCAACGTCCACTTGACCCTCGACGTCGCCACGCAGAAGGCCGCCGACGAGGGCCTGCGCGCCAGCGCGACGGGCCGCGGCGCGGTCGTGGCGGTGGACCCGCGCAACGGGGACGTGCTGGCGTTGTCTTCGGCGCCCGACTTCGACCCGAACGCCCTGCTTTCCTCCGACGCCGACGAGGTCTCGCGCACCAAGGCGAGCCTCTCCGAGTACAACCTCGCCATCTCGGGCACCTATCCTCCGGGCTCGACGTTCAAGCCCATCGTGGGACTGGCCATCCTCAACGAGGGCAAGGCGGCTCCCGAGGAGACCGTCTTCTGCCCCGGCTACTACGACGGCCTGGGGGCGCGCACCTTCCTGTGCTGGGAGCATAAGGGGCACAAGCGCGTCGCCTGGCTCGAGGGCCTGGCCAAGTCCTGCGACGTCTATTTCTACACCATGGGCCGCAAGGTCGGCGGCGCGGCCATCGAGCGCTACGCCAAGCTCTTCGGCCTGGGCCGCAAGGTGCGCCTGGACCTCGGCGGCGAGAAGGCCGGCCACATGTTCGGCCCGGAGACCCGCAAGGCCGCGGGCAAGGGCTGGTACGAGGGCGACACGCTCAACCAGGCCATCGGCCAGGGCGAGCTGCTGGTCACGCCCTTGCAGATGGCCGTGGCCACGGCCGCGCTGGCCAACCGCGGCTCGTTGTGGCGCCCGCACTACACCAAGAAGATCGAGTACGCCGACGGCCGCCCCGAGTTCGTGGTCAAGCCCGAGAAGCTTGGCCTCATCGACGCCAAGCCCGAGTCCTGGCGGCAGGTGGACGCCGCCATGCAGCTCGTGGTCTCCTCGGGCACGGGCGGCGCCACGCGCATCCCGGGCCTCATGGTCGCGGGCAAGACCGGGACCGCGCAGAACCCCCACGGCGACGACCACGCCTGGTTCATCGCCTACGCCGCCAAGCCCGGCGAGGAGCCCTCCATCGCCGTCGCCGTCCTCGTCGAGCACGGCCAGCACGGCTCCTCGGCCGCCGTGCCCATCGCGCGCCGGGTCATCCTCGCCCATTTCAATATGCCCGACCCCAACGCCCCCAAGCCCCGCCCCGCGCCGCCGGCCGCGCTGCCGGTACCGGGCGCGCCCGCCCTGCCGGCGCCGATGAGGACCTTGTGAGCCTGCGCTCCTCCTCCTCGGGCCAGGCCTCGCGAGTGGACTGGACCTTCGTCCTCGCGGTGCTGGGCCTGCTCACGTTGGGCTCGGCGGCCATGCTCTCGGCGGCGAGCACCACCTCCTTCTACCACGCGATATTGCAGAAGCACTTCATCGCGATGACCTTGGGCGGGTTCATGTTCGCCCTCATGCTCGCGTTCAACTACCAGGTGTTCCAGGACCAGAGCAAGGTCCTCTACGTCATCGCCATCGCGGTCGTGGTCGCCACCCTCGTGCTGGGCAAGATCTCCCGCGGCCAGCGCTCCTGGATCCATCTCGGCGGCTTCGCCTTCCAGCCCGCCGAGCTCGCGCGGACTTTGGTCATCCTCGCGCTCGCCGACTTCCTCGACCGCCGCTGGAGGCGCGCCGGGGACCCCTCGACCGTGTTCTGGGCGCTGGCCATCTGCGCGCCCGTCATGGCGCTCATCCTCAAGCAGCCCGACCTCTCGACGACGCTGACCTTCGTGCCGGCCATCACGGCGATGCTCTACTGCGCGGGCGCGCCGCTGCTCATCCTCCTCTTCGTCTTCGGCTACGGCGGGCTCACCATGTCGGTGCCTCTCCTCTACACCATCCTGCAGGTCCGCTACCCCGGCGCCGCGCCGGGCTCCTGGCCGGAGGTCGTCCTGGCCACGTCGCGCATGGGCTTGGCGACGTGGACCGCCGTCGGCTCGTTCGCGGCGGTGAGCGCGCTGGCGTGGCGCGTGGCGACGTGGATGCGCCTGCAGGTCAAGCCGCACGTGTTCATCTTCGCGCCGCTCATCCTGTCGGGCGCCCTGCTCTCGGGCATCGTCGTGCACAAGCAGCTCAAGGGCTACCAGCGCAACCGCTTCGTGGCCTGGGTCGCGCCGCAGACCGACAGCCAGGGCGCGGCCTACAACGTCATCCAGTCGCAGATCGCCGTCGGCTCGGGCGGGCTGTGGGGCAAGGGGCTCTTCTCGGGCACCCAGTCCCAGCTCGGCTTCCTGCCCGAGCGCCACACCGACTTCGTCTTCGCCAACGTGGGCGAGGAGACCGGCTTCCTGGGCTCCGCGGCCATCGTCGGTCTGTACATGCTGCTCCTCTGGCGCATCATCACGGCCGCGCGGCTGGCGCGCGACCGCTTCGGCTACCTGGTGTGCGTGGGCCTGGCCGCCATGCTCACCTTCCAGCTCGCTCTCAACGTCGGCATGTGCCTGGGCCTGATGCCCGTGGCCGGCGTGCCTTTGCCTCTCGTGTCCTATGGCGGCTCGAGCCTGATGATCACCTTGTGGTCGCTGGGCATCGTCGCCAACATCTACGCGCGGAGATACGCGCTCCTTTAACGAGGTCCACCATGTCCAACGAGAACGATCCTTTGACGCCCCCGACGCCCGAAGCCGCCGCTCCCGCCGAGGCCGCGACGCCCGCTCCCGAGCAGCCGCTGCGCAAGCGCGAGGACTTCTATCCGCGCGCCGGCGAGCCCGTCGAGGCCGACCGCGACGTGCCGCAGAACGGCGACGACGAGGACGACGACGCGTCCGAGACGGCCGCTCCCGAGCAGCCGGCCGCGCCCGTGCTCCAGCGCGTCACCGACCACACCACTCCCGCCGACGACCTGGAAGACGACGGCGCCGACGACGACGGCGACGAAGACGAGGACGACGGTCCCGAGGCCGCTCAGCCCGCGCCCGGCGAGATCGTCTCGCCCGCGCCCGAGGCGGGGCCCGTCTCGCCCGCGACGCCCGCGCAGCCGGGCCAGGCCGGACAGGCGGCCCAGCCGGGCCAGCCCGGGGA
>CAZTZW010000175.1:0-6125 GCA_964618085.1 uncultured Elusimicrobia bacterium | reverse complement strand
CGCGACCTCGCCCTCGCCCGCGACCTCGCCCTCGCCCGCGACCTCGCCCTCGCCCGCGACCTCGCCCTCGCCCTCGCCCGCGACCTCGCCCTCGCCCTCGCCCTCGCCCTCGCCCGCGCCCTCGAAAAGCACTGGGAGAATGAGGTGAAGATGATCCAGGCGATGCTGGCGGTGACGGAATGAGACCGGCTCCATCGGCGACGTTCTTTCGAAATTTCTGGCAGCTCGATATGTTCGGACGCGCCGCGGCCAGCCGCAAGGAATTCAAAGGCAGTTGGGCCCCGGCCAATTATGAGCAGCCCGAACGTCGACCTTTCGCACGGCGGCGCAGTCGGACAGGGAGGTGACGATGGTCAACGCATTCGACGTCTATCGCGTCGGCCCGCCCATCAAGCGGGCCGTGTCTTCGCCACCGCGGCGCCAGCCGCGAGCGCGCGCCGAGTTCGTGAAACGCGTCGAGAAGAAGATCCGCAGCGCCGAAATCATGTACCGAGAGACCAAGAGATCGGAGATTCAGCGCAGCGGCGACCCGAAGGCTGGAGGAGATCCGTACTTCCTCGGCCTGGTGGCGGGGCTGAAAGAAGCCCTCATCGAGTTCAAGCTATACGGCCCGACGGCCGGGAGGTAGTATGAGCGCACCGAGCAAGAGACAAAAAATCATCGACGGACTGAAGGCCCAGTTGCTGGAGCTGGAGGCCGAGGAGGGCGAGGCCCGCGGCGCGGCGGCGGCGGCTCCGACGCCCGCGGCGCCGGCGGGCGCGTCGGAGGACGTGAAGGTGCTGCGCGGCGAGATCGCGCAGCTGACGGCGCGGCTGGAAAAGCTCGAGAAGCCCGCGGCGACGCCCGCCGTGGACGAGGACGACTGAGGGGGGACTATGGATGAATCTACTACTCCGACTCCAGCACCTGCACCAACGCCTTCTGCAACGCCTGGAGGAGCTGCGCCTGGCACTGTTCCTCCTCCGGCTGCTCGTAGTCTTACTCGACGAGTGGACGGCGGTGGAGGCGTCGGCGGCGAGCCTCCGCGCGGCCGCGGGCGTCCCCGCGGATCCGCCAAGCGCCCGGGAGCCGAGCCGCCTGCGACGACTCCTCCCGCGCCGGCCGCACCCGTTCCGGCGGTTGGATGGACGGACGCTGCTGCTCGCCGTCTGCTCGACCGCCTTTGCCTCATCGGCAAAAAGCAGGGCATCGCTGAATGGGATCTCGACGCCGACGAGCGCGAGCTCGCTGCGCCGCTCTTGGTCGCGCATCTCAACGGCCTACTGCCGGCGGGCCCTGAAAAATCGGAATCGGGGGCTGGGCTGCTGGTCCTGGCGCTGGTGCTGGGTCCTGCCCTGTTCGCGACTGGCGAGAAGATCTGGGACCGCGTTCAGGCGCGCCGCCGCGGCGCTGCGCCGCCGCCCGTGGTCACGGAGCGTCCGGGCGGCAAGCCGCCGCCGAAGCCGGAGCCCGAGCCGCCGGCGGGCAAAGAAGACGGTCATGTGCTGAGGCCGGTTTGACCGACCTGTCGCGGCGCTTTCGCTGCGTGGTGGGCCCGCCGAGATCCGGCAAGTCTCAGCTGACGCGCCCGATCTTCGGGCGGGCCCACCGCGGACTGGCGGTCTCCTACGACCCGGAGGACCGCTACCCGGGCCGCGCGTGCGCCACGCTCGACGAACTGGCGACGTACATGTGGGCTCAGCCGTTCTTCCGCGCCGTGTTCAACGTGCGCGACGGCCAGGAGGACGAGGACTTCGCCGCGTGCTGCGAGCTGGTTCTTCTCCTACAGAAGGAGAACAAGGAGCGCCGCGGCGGACGGCCCGAGCCGTTCGCGCTGATCTGCGAGGAGCTGGCGCTGTACCCATCGGCCAAGGATCCGTACGGCGCTTTCGCGGAGATCTGCCGGCAGGGCCGCCACCTGGCGATAGACGCCGCGGTCATCACCCAGGCGCCGGGGGAGCTGTCGCTGCCGGCGCGCAACGCGATGACGGACTATTACTTCTTCCAGACGGTGGAGATCAACGCCCTGGACTTCGTGCGCCAGACCCTGGGCCCGGAGCGCGCCGCCCAGGTGCGCGCGCTGCCGCCGTTCGTGCCGCTCCATTATGACCGCGAGGCGCGCACGATGACGCCGCCGCTGGATCCCGCCGAGCCCGCAGCCTAGTCCGCGCCGCGGGATTTCGATTCGGATAAATCAACCAAGAAAAAAGCGCGGCCGCGCGGCGTTCCGGCGCACATCTCCGACGAAAGACGAGCTGCGCCGGCGCCGGCGCCGGCGGCCGCGACCACTTCTGTTTTTCCAGCCACTAAAACGCGCGTAGACGGAGCAATTCGGGGTCTGCGTCCTGCACACTCCGCAGCATCATGGAAATCAAAACCCACCTCAGCCGGGCCGCTCGTTACCTCGCCTATACCGCCGCCGGGATCGCGCTCCTCGCCATGTTCGCGCCGGGCGTCCTCGCCGCGGGCATCAACTGGGTCGCCGGCCGCCTCAACGGCGGCGCCGCCCAGAAGGCTTAAGGTCGGACCATCCCTCTTTAGGAGAACCTGACCATGCCCAATCCCATCAAGTCTCACGTCATCGACACCGTCGACCCGGCCGGCCTCCCCATCGCCGTCGGCGGCGCGCCGCAGGCCATGCAGATGTTCCGGAAGAACTTCTACGTGGGGGACATGGGCGTGGTCGGCTTCATGCTCCGCGTGTTCGGCAACCTCAACCTCGACACCTCCTCGGCGGGCACCATCCGCGCCCTCGGCGGTCTCGACGCCATCCTCTCCCTGACCCTGAAGACCGACAAGCACTCGGCGCCCTTCGTGGACTCGGTGGACGGCCGCGGCATCGTCCGCATGCTGACCCAGTTCCTCCTGAAGCAGCCCATCATCGCCACCGACATCGCCGCGGCGACGACCGGCACTCCGACGTTCGAATACAACCTCGCCATCCCCATGGCCATCGCGGACGGCCAGGGCGACAAGGGCGCGGCGCGCAACTTCGACACGCTGCTCGACGTCCTGAAGGCGACCCCGGAGCTGTCCGTGCAGTGCGGCGACCCGGCCAACTTCATCGCCGGCGGCACGTACACGACCGAGACCATCCAGGCTCTGCACGAGGAGCTGCGCGAGGATTACGTCGATCCCCTGCAGGAGCCCAGCATCGTCCGCGACGCCGCGGGCGTGGCTCAGGGCGTGACCCCGCATGAGCTGCCCCTCTACCAGCTCTGCCTGGAGATGCTGCGCTTCCAGTCGCCCACGTCCACCGGCAAGCAGCTGCTCGACTTCCCCTACGGCGACCGCATCTACCTCATGATCGGCCTCTCCGAGCGCGACGACGACGCGCCCTTCGACGAGGTCTCCAACATGACCGTCGCCAACACCGACAAGATCGCGGTGAAGGTCGGCGGCGTGCAGCGGCTGGAGCCCACGCCCATCAAGTCCATCCGCGCCGAGAACGCGCGCCGCTTCAACCTGACGGCCATGCCCACCGGCTGGACCGTGCTCGACTTCCGCCGCTCGGGCCGTATCGTGGACGGCCTCAACGACCTCGACGACACGAACGTCAAGAAGACCGTGCGCGTCGAGTACGAGTGCACCGGCACGGTCTCCGACCGCCAGATCTTCGGCTACATGCTGTCGCTCAAGCCGCTGTCGCGCGGCGCGCTGCGCGACGTGCAGATCGCCAACCCCGGCGTGACGCTGGGCTACGTGCCCGCCTCCAAGTAGGAGGCGGGCCGTGGCGGTCTTCAGAGTCCCGGAGGCTGGGCTGGACTTCACGCAGCTGCCGCCTGACGTGCCGGTGCCGAAAGGGATGAGCCGCGATATCGCGGTGCCGAACATGGACTGGTTCCGGATGAAGCTGGAGGAGCCGGCGCTGGAGGCCCAGTGGGCCGCTGAGGAAGAGGCCCGTCAGGCCGAGGACCAGCGGTTGAAGGCCGAGGGCTTCAACCTGACGCCGGGGCCGTTGGCGGCGCTGGGCGCGACGGTGACGAAGACGGACGACGACGCGAAGGGGGAGCCCGTGAGCGACGAGCAGCTGCTGCGCAAGGCCGCGCTGGCCGTGCTCGCCTGGGCGGTCCTCTCTTGACCATCCCGAGCTTCAACCTCGCCGCGCTCGGCGCGCCCATCACCGCGGCGCCCATCGCCGCGGGCAAGTCCTCCGCGCTCGCGCTCTCGGACGCCGCCGGCGCGCGCGCCTCCGCGCTCGGTTTCTCCTTCTCCGAGGGAATCACCGGCCTGGCGCGCCGGCTGACCAACGACACCGTGCGCGCCGCCGACCCCAGCGTACCGCCGCTGCCGCCCGGCAACCCCGGTCCGCTCGCGGCCTTCGCCAGCGCCGGCGCCGAGGGCATCGCATCGGGCTTCCGGTGGGGAACCGCGGGGCTGCTGCTGGTCGTCTGGATTGTCTACAAGGAGTTGAGCTGATGGATTACACGGTCCCCCTACCCGACTCCGAGGAGATCTTCTCGCCCGTGGGCACCGGCGTGTCCGTGCCAGCCGCCGTCGGCGGCGTGGACGGGTCGAGGAAGGTCTGCGAGGTGGAATGCACCATGGGCACGTTGCCCTTCCTATCGGCCGTCGCCAACATCCCCGACGAGCCGAACGTCGCCGCGTTCATCTATTTCCGCATCAAGCGAAACGGTCAGTTCATGAACCGCCAGCCCTTCAACAAGTTCGCGACGTCGCTGGGCACGCCCGACCGGCCGGGCCGCTTCAACGAGCGCGGCGCGCAGGGCGACCGCTATGAGCTGTGGGCGTTCAACTCGGACCCGGATGCGGCTCACCCCGTGACCGGGATGCTCGGCGCGCGCCTGGAGCCCGTCCGATGATCACTCCCGATCGCAAGCTGCCGAAGCTCGGCGCCTTCCTGCGCTTCATGGCGCAGCTGGTCCTGACGATCCTCCTGCTCGACGCCATCCCGCAGGTCGCGACCGGCCAGTATTACCCCGGGCGCACGCTGTTCCCTCACGGGCACACCACGGCCCAGGACGGCGGCAAGATCATCAGCTGGCCGCATACCGTCACCTTTTCCAAGGGCATCAGCACCGCGACCGCGACGGTGACGGGCAAGTTGACGATGCCTGCCGCCTCAACGTTCACGGTGAGCATTCCCGCGACTTCTTCGGGGTCCTTTAACCTCAACAATCTGACACAGAAGGGCCTGGTCTCGGGCTTCGTCATTTTTTCCGCGACCGGGACGCTGACCATTCAGAACTCGCTCAACGTTTCGTCGGTGACAGATAACGGGGCGGGGCGCTTCCGCGTCAACTGGGCGGTCCCGATGAACACCCAGGACTATCCATGTATCGTGACGTGCTCCTATTCGCCAGGCGTGAACGGCGTTTGCATCGGATCTCTGGATGAGGCGACCGTGTCGAGCAGCCAGCGGGCATCAGTGACAGACGTCGTGACATCTGACCATTCTTCTACGCCGACGGATAGGAACCGCGTCCACGTGATCTGCTACGGCGGAGCTGAAGCTGCGAGGCATAAATGAGCAAGGCCGAAGCGCGCAGCTGGGAGTTGATCAAGAGCCTGGTGCTGGGCCTCTCGCTCGCCTATGTGGCAAGCCTGGACCGACGCCTGGGTGTGGTGGAGGCGTTCATCATGGGCGGCTCCAAGACGGCCGCAGCGCAGGCCGCGCCGGCGCAGCTGCCGGCGATTGCTCAGGTCTCTCGGGGGGGATGATGAGGGGGCGAAGATGATCGGATTTCTGCCGGAGGAGAAGAAGTTCAGCAAGGGCAAGAACGCGCGCAAGGGCGCGCGCGCCGCGGCCTACGGCGTGGCTGCGCTGCTGGGACAGGCCGCGGCCTCCGCGGCGCTGGAGTGGGCGCAGGGCCGCGCCGGCTTCACCGTGTCCCTGGACCCGGAGCTGGCCGACCGCGCCGTGCGGCTCATCGGCGGCACCATCGCCGCCGGCGGCGTGGGCGTGGCCGAGTCCGTGCGCAATTGGATCAAGTTCAACCTGGGGAAGATCATCAAGTGAAGCCGTCCTCCGCTTCGATCATCGCCGTCTTGACCTATCTGCTGGCACGCGAGAGCGCGGCGGCGGGCGGGGCGCCGGCGCCGAGCCTCCCGGCGGCGGCGCCCGTGCCCGCGGCGCCCTTCCGCGATCAGCTGCGCGCCGCGATGGCCGCGGAGGACATGAAAGG
>CAZTZW010000174.1:0-6156 GCA_964618085.1 uncultured Elusimicrobia bacterium | reverse complement strand
GGCCTGCGCGCCCGCGGCGACCTGGGACTTCAGGTAGTCGGCGGTGGCGCGGCGCATCTTGCGCATGAGCTTGTCCCACAGGTCGGGACGGTCGAGCATCATCTTCTTGACGTGGGCGTAGTGGTCGGAAGGCCCGCCCTCGACCATGTAGCTGGCGACGGTGAAAGGCGCGCCCGCGAAGCCGATGAGGGCCTTGGACGGGTCCAGCTCGCGGCGTATGAGCTTGATGGCCTGGTAGACGAAATCAAGGTCCGGCGCGGCGTCCTCGCGCAGGCGCGCGACGTCCTTCTCCGTGCGGATGGGATTGGCGATGCTCGGGCCCGGCGCGAAGGTCAGCTTCTGGCCCATCGGCTCGACGATGAGCAGGATGTCGGCGAAGAGGATGGCCGCGTCGACGCTCAAGCGGCGCATCGGCTGGAGCGTGACCTGGCACGCCAGCTCCGGCGTCTTGGCGAGCTGGAGGATGGAATGCTTCTTGCGCAGTTCCCGGTACTCGGCCATGTAGCGCCCGGCCTGGCGCATGAACCAGACCGGAGTGGCGTCGACCTTCTGGGAACGGCAGGCGGACAAAAAGCGCGGGATTTTCCCCGACATTCCGACGATGATACCAATTCCGCCGGGGGTCCGCTAAGTCGCCAGCAAGGTGTCGGCGGTGCGCAGGAGCTCGAGCAAAGCCGCGTCGGTCTTCGCACGCAGTATCTTGCGGCGCAAAGTCTCGTTGGTGAGCAGAGAGGCGATGCGCTGCAGCACCTTGAGCTGGACGACGGGCATCTCCAGAGGCGTCAGCAGAAGGAAGACCAGGCGCAGCGGCTGGTTGTCGGGCGTGGGCAGGGGCAGGGCCTTGGGGAAGCGGCCCACCGCGACCAGCGGGGCGCGCAGTCCGGGCATGCGGGCGTGCGGGAGCAGGACGCCGCCACCGATGGCGCTGGCGAACTTGAGCTCGCGGTCCCAGACCGCGTTGAAGGCCGCCTCGACGTCGAGCTCCGGGTGCCCCGCCTTCAGGCGGTCCATCAAGCCGCGGATGACGGCGCGGCGGTCTCCGGCGGCGAGGTTGGCGTCCACGGCCGCGCGCGCGAACAGCTCGCCCGACACCCAGCCCACGCTCTTGTCGAACTCGTCGCGGACCTCGCCGACGAGCTCCTCGAGGATGTCCTCCAGAGTAAGGATGCCGCTGATCTTGCCGGCTGAGTCCTGGACCAACGCCATGTGCTGGCCTTTGTCGGGCATGGTCTTGAGCAGGCGCTCCAAGAGCTCGCCCTCCGAGACCGTGAGCAGGTCTCGGCGCAGACGGCGCAGGTCGGGCTCCCCCTCGCCTTCGCGCAGGACGAGGTCTTTGACGTGGACGTAGCCCAGGGGCGAATCGAGGTCCTTCTCGCACAACGGATAGCGGGAGAAGCGCTTGTCCCGGATGAGGGCGAGGTTCTCGGACCAGGTCCGGGCCATGGAGAGGAAGATGATGCGGTCCTTCGGGCGCATGGCGTCGGACGCCTTGGCCACGCCGAAGTCGAACAGGTTCTCCAGCAGGAGCAGGCGCTCCAGCGGAAGCGCCCCCTTCTCCTGGGTCTCTCCGAGCATCACGCGCATCTCGTCGACGGTCACCGTGTGCTCGACCTCGGAGGCGGACTTCATGCCCATCAGCCGCAGGGCGAACATGGACGACATCGACATGGCCCGGATGGGCCAGTGCAGGGCCGCGGCGAACACGCGCAGGACCGGGGCGCCCCACAGCGACAGCGTCTCGGCGAACTGGATGCCGGCCGTGCGCGGGATGAGCTCGCCGAAGACGATGTGCACCCAGGAAAGGATGCCCAAGGAGACCGCGAACGACAGGACGTGCAGGGCGCGCGGCGGAAGGAAGCCCAGGTGGCGGCCGAAAAGGGCGGTGATGCCGTCGGCGACCGCCGGCTCCCCGATCCAGCCCAGGGCCAGCGAGAGGATGGTGATGCCCACCTGGCAGGCGGCCAGGTAATCGTCGAGATGGGCCAGCATCTCCTGCACCAGCAGCGCGCGGCGCCCGCCTTTGCGCGCCAGGACCTCGATGCGGGCCGGGCGCACGCGCACCAGCGCGAACTCCATCAAGACGAAGAGCGCGTTGAGAGCGACGAGCAGGGCGGCGAGCAGCAGCATCATGCGGTGGTATCAGACCTTATCACGAGAGACCTTCCAAGCGCCGCGCCTCGAGCTTGAGCTTCTGGAAGTCGAGCTTGCCGCTGCCCAGCAGCGGGAACTCCTCGACCTTGTGGAAGCCCGCCCGGTCCGGCAGCCACAGCTTGGGCAGGTCCGAGGCCTGCAGGCGCGGAAGCAGCGCGTCGAGGTCGGGACCGTCTTTATGGAGGACGACGAGGCGCTCGCCGCGCTTCTCGTCGGGCACCGCGGCCACGACGAAGGTCTGCTCGGCCAGGCCGAGCAGTTCGTGGAGCTTCTCCTCGACGCGGATGTGGGGGACCATCTCGCCTCCGATCTTGGAGAAGCGCGAGAGCCGGTCCGTGAGCGTGACGAAGCCGTCCTCGTCGATGCGCGCGATGTCGCCGGTGACGTACCAGCCGTCCTTGACGGTCTCGCGCGTCTTGGCCTCGTCGTGGAGGTAGCCCGCCATGACGTTGGGGCCCTTCACCAGCAGCAGGCCGGGCTGGTCGGCGGGCAGCTCCTTCCCGGTATCGGGGTCGACGACCTTCATGACGACGCCCGGGACGGGCTGGCCGACGCTGCCGCGCTTGGTCCCGGTCTGCTTGATGCCGGGCCAGGCGATGTCGGGGATGTTGAGGGAGGCCAAGGGCGAGAGCTCGGTGGCGCCGTAGCCCTCGAGGATGACCGCGTTGTACTTCTCCTCGAAGGCCTTGGCGACCTCGTCGCGCAGCTTCTCGGCCCCGGCCACCACGTAGCGCAACGTCTTGAACTTCTCGGGCTCCACGCGGCGCATCCAGGCGGTGAGGAAGGTGGGCGTGCCCACGATGGCGGTGCCGCCGAACTCGGCGCACAGCTCGCCGACGCGTTTGGCGTCGAGCGGGCTGTAGTGGTAGGCCGCGCCCATCCCCAGGCAGGGCGGCAGCCACAAGGTCGCCGTCAGCCCGAAGGAGTGGAAGAAGGGCAGGACGCCGATCATCACGTCGCCCGGGCCCAGCGGCAGGACCTGCGCCGCGGCCGCGATGTTGGAGTGGATGTTGGCGTGCGTGAGCATCACGCCTTTGGGCACGCCGGTGGAGCCGCTCGTGAACATGATGGTCGCCAGCGAGTCGAGCGGGACGCGCGCCTTCTTGAAGGCGGTGCGCTCCAGCACGAAGGAGGGCGCGACGAGGAGGCCCGCGGCGGTCAGCGCCTTCTTCACCGGCCCGATGGAAGGCGCGACGTCCTCGAGGCATATCTTGCGGCCGGCCGGCCCCCAGCCGAGCTTCTCCTCGAACTTGCGCGAGGTCACGACCGCCTCGAGCCCCGCCTTGGCAACGCAGGAGTCCACGACCTCTTTGGACGCGGAATAGTTGAGGTTGACGGGGACCTTCCCCCGCAAAGAGAGCCCGAAGTTGACCAGGGCCGCGGGGACGCCCGGGGGCAGGAACACGCCGACGTGCGGCGCGGCGCCCGCCTCGCGCTCCAAGGCCTTGCCGAGCAGGTAGGCGCCGGTCAAAGCCGAGAGGCCGTTGAGCCGCGCCCCCAGCGAGTCGCCGAGGCTGAAGGCGAAGGGCCGAGCCTTGGCCTTGCGCGCGAACTCCAGGGGCAGCGGGGCCACGTCCTCCAGACGATGCTTGAAGGCCTCGGCGCCGAGCTCGAGGATGGCCTGGCGCACCTCGAAGGCGGTCGCCGTCGCCGGCAGAGGGTCGCCGAAGCTCACCGTCACCTTATAAGGGATCTTGCGCGGCCACTTGAAGATAGCGCGCCCCTCCGAGAAGCTGAACACCGAGCCCCACACCTCGTCGAGGTGGACGGGGATGATGGGCGTGTCGCCGCCGTCGACCATGCGCTCGAAGCCCTTCTTGAAGCGCTGCATCTGCCCGTGCCGCGATATCTCCCCCTCCGCGAAGATGCACACGGCCTCGCCCGACTGCATGTATTCGCGGGCCCGTTTGAAGGACTCCACCAGCGCCCGCGGGCCGTCGGTGGAGGAGACCGGGATGCAGCCCATGGCGCGGAAGAACCACCCCGCGACCGGCAGGTCGTAGTAGGAACGGAGCATGAGGAAGCGCACCATCCGCTGGTTGGCCATCGCGATGAGGAACGCGTCGATGAAGGAGACGTGGTTGGCGACCAGCAGGACCGGACCGGTCACGGGGACGTTCTCGAGCCCGATGGGCCGCAGCTGGTAGAAGCAGCGCGTCAGCGGCAGCAGCATCAGGCGGATGAAGAAGTCGGGCAGACGGCGCATGATCTCGAAGGCCACGACCGCGCTCATCGCCGTGACGACGAGGAAGACCTGTCCCGGGTGCAGCTTGAACTTCGCGTCGAGGGCCCCGAGCACGACCGAGGCGATGAGCACGGCCGTGAAGGAGAGGAAGTTGCCGGTGGAGACGATGCGGCCGCGCTCGGCGGCGGGACTGCGCTGCTGCAAGAAGGCCTGCAGCGGGTCCGCGTAGAAGCCCGCGCTCATGCCCGCGAGGAACAGGTCGACGGCGACATGGACCGGCGAGCGATAGGAGAAGGCCAGGTCGAAGCCGAAGGCGGTAAGGCCTACGGCGCCCAGCGGCACCAGGCCCAGTTCGATGCGCCCGCGCGAGAGACGCCCCGCGACGAAGGAGCCCAGGCCGATGCCCAGCGCGAGGACGACCTGGAAGCGTCCGACCCCGGCTTCGTCCAGACCCATCAGGCGCGTGCCGTAGACCAGCAGGTTCATCTGGAAGATGGCGCCCACGAACCAGAAATACGCCGAAGCGACGGTCGCCAGCTGCACCGTCGGCAGCGAATCGAGGAAGCGCAGGTTGGCCCACGAACGCGAGAAGACGTTGAGTTCGAAGCGCGCGTCGGGGCGCGCCGGCGGGGTGTCGGGCACCGCCAGCGACAGCAGCCAGCCCAAGGCCGCGACGGCGACCAGCGGCGCGGCCACCCAGGCCGGCTCGCTCGCGTAGCGGCGCGCCAATTCCGCCGCGGCCGCGGTGCCCAGAACGATGGCCCCGAAGGAGGTCATCTGAAGCAGACCGTTGGCGTGAGAGAGGTCGGAGTCCTCGACGAGCTCCGGCACCAAGGCGAGCTTGACCGGGCCGATGAAGGCCGAGTGCGCGCCCAACAGGAAGAGCAGCGCCATCAGCGCCGGCAGGCTGCCGTAGGCCAGCGCCGGGATCGAGAGGAGGAAGAGCAGCACCTCGACGGCCTTGCACGCGCGCAGCACGCGCGCCTTGGGCCAGCGGTCGGTCGCGTCGCCGGCGATGGTGGAGAGCAGGAGGAAGGGCAGCACGAACATCGCCCCGGCCAGCGCGATGAGGCGCGGGGCGTCGCCGGGACGCGTGAGGACGGCCTGCAGGCCGATATAGATCTTGAAGGCGTTGTCGTTGAGCGAGCCCAGCGCCTGAGCGGCCAAGAACGCCGCGAAGCGGGGCTCGGAGAGCGCGGCGCGCAGCTTCATCGCGCGGCCCTCAAGCGGCCGATCTCGCGCTCGAGAGCGGCGCGCCGTTCCCATGAACCCGGGTGCGTGCGGAAGTAATCGATGACGCCCTCCGCGGCGACCTTCCCCGGAGTCCGCTTGGTGTTGGTGTCGCCCGTCAGGCCCAGCGCGCCCAGCGCGCGCCGGCCGCCCGCGGGGTCGCGCCGGCGCGACGCGACGAGCCGCACGGCGAAGGCGTCCGCCTCGAGCTCCTGCGAGTCGCTGAAATGCAGCGCGGCGAACAGGCGGCCGACCGAGAGGACGGCGCCGGCGGCCGCGCTCACCGGGTCGCGCGCGCCCTCGCGCAGACGGAAGGCGTCCGCGCAGTGCCCCAGCTCGACGTGGGCGATCTCGTGCCCCAGGACGAAGAGCAAAGCGTCCTCGTCGCGCTGGAGGCGCTCGAGCAAGGCCGGGGTGGCGTGGACGAAGCCGCCCGGCATGGCGAAGGCGTTGACGCCTCCCATGTCCGCGACGCGGAACACGTAGCGGCCGCGCTGGCGCGTCACCAGCTCCGAGGACGCCGCGTCCGCGCCGAACTCGCGCCAGCGCGCGCCCAACGGATGCTCGACGACCGGCACGCCCGCGGCCAG
>CAZTZW010000173.1:0-6189 GCA_964618085.1 uncultured Elusimicrobia bacterium | reverse complement strand
CGCGCCGGCCCCCCGGGCGCGCCGCCCGCTCGGCGCCGCGCGGTGAACGAGAGGACGGCGTCGCGCCTGCTCGTGGCGGCCGCCGCGCTCGCGGCGTTCGCGCCCGGTCTCGGCGCGGAGTTCGCCGGCTGGGACGACCCCGTCTTCATCGTCGAGAACCCCCTCATCCGCGGGCTCTCCGCCGCCCACCTGCGCGGGATGTGGGAGAGCACGCAGGGCGGCGTGCGCATGCCGCTGACCTGGCTGAGCCTCGCCATGGACCACGCGCTGTGGGGCCTGAACCCCGGCGGCTTCCACCTGACCAGCCTCCTGCTCCACGTCCTGACCGCGCTGCTCTTCCATGAGGTCTGCCGGACCCTGTTCCGGCGCCTGGACTTCAAGGAAGCCGAGCGCGGCGCCGCGCTGGCCGCTCTGCTCTGGGCCGCGCACCCGCTGCGCGTCGAGACCGTGGTCTGGGCCTACGAGCGCAAGGGCGTGCTCTCGGGCGCGTTCTGGACCGCGGCTCTGCTGGCCCGCCTGCGCTCGCACGACTCGACCCGGCCCGGACGCTGGGAGGCCGCGGCCGTCGCCGCCTACGCCCTCTCCTTGCTGGCCAAGCCCAACGGGCTGACCTTCCCCCTCGTGCTCCTCGTCGTCGAGCGAGCTCTGCTGGGCCTGAGTCCGGCTTGGACGCGCTACCTGCCTTATCTCGCGCTCTCGGCGCTGGCTTTCTTCGCCGCGCTCGCGGCCGGCGTCGACGCCGCCGCCGTCTCGACGTCGCCGCTCGCGGGCCTGCCGTGGAAGACCGGCCAGGCCTTGTACGGGCTGTGGTTCTACGTCCTGCAGACGCTCTCGCCGCGCAGGCTCTCGGTCTATTATCCGGCGCTGCCCTGGTTCCCGTCCTGGTCCTGGATGCATGCCGCGCTCGCGGGGTCGCTGGCGGCCTGCGTGCTCGGCCTGCGCCGGGCGGGCGCCCGCGCCCGTCCCTTGGCGGCCGCGCTCGCCTGCTACGCGCTCGCCCTGCTGCCCATGCTGGGACTGGTCCAGCACGGCGTGCCCCACGCCGCCGCCGACCGCTTCACCTACCTCCCGGGCATGGCGCTGGCCGCGCCGTTGGGGGCGTGGCTCGCCTCCTCGGGCCGCCGCGGCGTCTGGGCGGGGCTGTGCCTGGCCTTGGGCCTGGGCATCGGCTCGTGGCGGCGCAGCGGCGACTGGGCGACGCCGCTCTCGCTCTGGTCGTCGGCGGCGCGCGAGCGGCCGAGCGCCAACGCGCTGACCAGCGCGGGGGAGCTCCTCGCCGCCGAAGGACGCCACGCGGAGGCCGTGGAGAGCCTGCGCGCCTCGCTGGCGCGCGCCCGGCGCGACAGCGCTCCCTACGAGGCGCTGGGCTCGGCGCTCGCCGCGCTGGGCCGCGACGAGGACGCCGAGGCGGCGTGGCGCGAGGGGCTGTCGAACGCCCCCTCTCCCGAGCTGCGCGCCCGGCTCGGGGAGCTTCTCGTCCGGCGGGGCCGCCTCGCCGACGGAGCGGCGCTGCTGGAGGCCGCCGTCGCGGAACGCCCGGAGAAGGCGGAATGGCTCGCCGGTCTGGGCGACGCGCGGGCCGCGGCGGGAAGGCCCGCCGACGCGCGGGCGGCCTACGAGCGGGCGCTGGAGCTCGACCCCGCGCTCGGGCGCGCGCTCGTCAACCTCGGCCTGCTGACCGGGTCGCGCGACCTGCTCCTGCGCGCGCTGCGCACCGGCCACCGCGCGCCGGCCCAGCACAACCTGGCCCTCCTGGCGCTGCGCGGCGGCGGCGCCGCCGAGGCCGAGCGGCGCTTCCGCGAGGCGGCGCGCCTGGACCCCGGCTTCGGCGCGCCGCGCGTGAACCTGGGCAATCTCCTCGCGCGCTCCGGCCGCCTGCGGGAGGCCGCGGAACAGTACCGCGCCGTCAAAAAAGAGGACCGGGCCTCTGCCGAGGCCCGGTCCAACCTCGCGGCGGTCGAAGCCGCGCTGCGCCGGCGCTAGAGCTAGCGGGAGCCGCTGACCTCGCCCTGGTAGTCGAGGGCCGGGCTCGAGTTGGTGATGCGGAACTTGACCGCCGCCGCGCCGGCCGTGACGCCGCCGACGTCGAGCAGCTCGATGTTCGCGTTCTGCCACGTGCCGATGCCGACGGCCGGGCTCATCGTCGCGGTCCCCTGCGCGCTGCCCTGCAGGGAGGCGTAGCTGAGCGCGTTGATGCTGCCCGTGGCCGAGTGCGCGCCGGACATCGTGATGCTCGAGCCCGAGCCGCCGACCGTGCGGTTGCCGAAGTCGATGTGGAGCATCATGGTCGCCGTCCCGACGGAGTTGGTGCCGCAGGACCCGCCGAAGCAGTCGTAGTAGACGCCGCTGCCGTTGTACTGGGCCGTGCCGCTGACGATGCCGCGCACGTCGTCCCAGGTCGTGCGGTGAGGCGCGCTGAACTGCTGCGCGGCGAAGGTGCTCGTGTCCTGCTGCTCGGAGTCGAGCGCCGCGAAGGCGTCCGAGAGGTTGCCCTTGCCCGCCGATGTGTCGCCGCCCGAGCCCTCGCTCGCGGTGGAGCCTTCGCCGGCGCTGCCTCCGGCGCTCTCCGAGGTGTCGCCGCGCGGGGTCGAGGCCACGCCGGAGAGGATGCCGTCGAGCTGGCCCTGGGGCAGCTGGAACGGGTCGCCGGGCGCCTCGCCCGCCTTCATGTTCACTCCCCAGCCGTCCTGGTCCACCTCGGTCGAGCCCTTCTCGTTGCCCACCGTGATGGCGCCGCCCTTCTCATCGGCGTCGTTGTCCAGGCCGGGGCCCAGCAGGACGACGGTCGCGTCCTTGTCGTCCGTTTTGCCCGCCACCATGGTGCCGCGGATGCCGATGGTGCCCATGGGCAGCTTCACCTTCATGCTGTCCGGGTCCTTGCGGGCGACCTTGCCCGTGATGAAGCGGAAATTGCCCTTCTGCACGCGAGCGCTCACCTTGCCGACGTTCGTCGCCGGGTCGTAGACGAACTCGTCGAGGATCATCTCGCTGTTGGGCCCGACGGTGAAGCTCGTCTCGTCGAGCAGGAGGATCTGCAGCTTGGCGTCGGGGCCGGTGGTGATCTTGTCGTTCTGGTACACCGGCTTGCCCGTCTCCACCACGCGCCCCGCCGAACCCGGCGCCGCGCCGTTGACCTTGCCGCGCACCGCCGCGGCCACGCCGATGTCCACGGCCGCGAAGGCCGAGGGAGAGGTGAGCAACGCCGAGGCAAGGAGGAGTCGGAGAGGCATCTTCAGGTCGGTCACGTTCAGATGCCCCACTTATAGCCGATGAGCGCGCTCACGCGGTTGTTGGAGTACTGGTAGGTGATGATGTTCGAGTGCTGCGAGAAGCGCTCCCAGCCCACGGTGCCGGTGAAGCCCTTGAGGGGCTTCCAGAACAGCGAGAGCGGCGCGCCGAGCATGAGGTTGGTGACGACGGCGTCGTCGTTGCGCGCGTCGGTCGCCACGGAGACGTCCGGCCGGTCGTAGCGGTCGAACTGCCCGGTCACGCCGGCGGACAGGAAGGTCCCGCGCCCGAGCAGGCGCGTGTAGTCCACGCCGACGGACTCGCGGCGGTAGGCCATCACGACGTTCTTGGCCAGCTTGCGGCGGTGGCCGACGCTCATGCCGACGCGGTCGCGCGGCGTGACGACCCAGGACGCGCCCGCGTTCACGTCGTACTGGTCGCCCTTGCGGTCGTCGCCGGTCGGGATGAGGCGGGTCCTGAGGAACTCCTGGTCCTCGCGGCGCCCCTCCACCCACACCGTGACCGGGACGCGCAGGCGCTTGGACAGGCGCAGGCTCTGCCACATGGAGCGCAGGTAGGTGGACTGGGACAGCAGGACGTGGTCGAAGCCGCCCGCGGGGGTGACGTCCAGGCCGAAGAAGCGCAGGCCCAGACCCGCGTGCGCGCTGTAGGCCTGCAGGTCGAGGGTGTTGATGCGCGTCTGCTCGCCGCGGTAGTAGCCCACGCCGCCGAAGAGCTTCTGCGGCTTGGCGCCGCCGAACTCCCGCGAGGCGCCCAGCGCCGCGGAGAAGGAGACGTTGGTGTCGTCCTGGCGGCGGGAGTTGGGGCTGAGCAGGACCGGCGTGCCGAAGAACAGGGCCTGGTCGGAGTCGGACGCCGCGTTGCGGTTGTCGTCGTAGCCGTAGCCGACCGTGACGCGCGCGTCGAAGTGCGTCTTGCGCTGGCGCGAAGTCACCAGGCCGAGGTAGCCGTTGGCCTCGGCGACGACGTCCGCGGGGGCGAGGCGGCCCAGGATGATGCGCAGCTCGCGCTCGGCGTCGACGAGGGCGTCGAGGCGGTAGAGCACGGCGGCGTAAAGGAGGCGGGTGCGGTCGCGTCCGGGGGCCAGGATGAGCACGCGCTCCAAGGTGCTGGCCGCGCCGCGCAGGTCGCCGCGCGCGATCTGCTCGCGGGCGAAGCGCTCGTTGAGGTCGAGGTCTCCGGGCGCCTTGAGGATGGAGTCGAAGGAGATGGCGTCCCCCGCGGAGGCGGCGGCCGCCTTCTCGGCGGTCTCGGCGGCCTTCTGCTCGGCGCCGCCGCGGCGGGCGCGGTCCTGGCTCTCGCGGTCCACGTTGGTCTGGGCGGCGGCCGGGACAGCCGACAAAAGGAGGAGGAATAGGGCGTTTTTCATCTTGGACGGATTATCGCATATCACGGCGGGCCTTCCAATATATGTCGCGAAGTGGGAGAATCGTCTGCATGATCCGTTCGCTGCTGGCCCGCGTGCGCCTCGACCGCGCCGCCGGCTGGACCTTGCCCCTGGCGGTGCTCCTGAGCCTGCTCGGCGTGCGCCTCTCCGGCTGGAGCTGGGTGGAGGGCATCCAGCACCGCTCCTTCGACGCCTTCCTCAACCTCGCCCCCCGCCCCTATCAGGACGTGGACGGGATGAAGGTGCGCGTGGTGGACATCGACGAGGAGACCCTCGACCGCCACGGCCAGTGGCCGTGGCCGCGCGTCCTGGTGGCGAAGCTATCCGAGCGCCTCGTGGAGCGCGGCGCCGCCGCCGTCGCCTGGGACGCCACCTTCCCCGAGCCCGACCGGACCTCCCCGCGCAACGTCGCCGCGCTGTGGCCCAAGGACCCGGGCCTCGACGACATCCGCCGGCGCATGAACGCCTTGAAGGACCACGACGAGGTCCTGGCGCAGACCCTGAAGCGCACGCCCACGGTGCTGGGCTTCGCGCTGACCGGCGACCGGCGCCACGAGCCCCCGGAGCCCAAGCCCGCCTCGGCGGTGGCGTTCTTCGACGAGATCAAGGTCACCGAGGCCGCTGACGGCTCAGCGAGCTTCGAGTCGCGCAAGAACCCCACGCACTACGTGGACGACTACCTCGGCGCCGCCTCCAACATCCCCCTCCTCGACAAGGCGGCTCAAGGCCTGGGCAGCTTCGGCTTCGCCCCGGAGCACGACGGCATCATCCGGCGCGTGCCGCTGTTCTTCCGCATCGGCGAGAACCTCTACCCGGGCCTGGCGCCCGAGGCCATCCGCGTCGCGGAAGGCGGGACCGGCTACAAGGTCCGCATCGGCGGCACCAACAAGGACGGCTTCTTCTCCCGCCTGCTCAGCGACCAGACCGGCATCACGAAGGTGAAGGTCGGCAGCCACGTCGTGCCCACCGACGGCGCGGGGCGGCTGTGGGTGTACTACACCAAGGACCGCGGCCCGCGCACCCTGCCCGCCTGGAAGGTGCTCGACCCCAAGGCCTCCGTCGCCGGGCTCAAGGGCGCCATCGTCTTCATCGGCACCAGCGCGCAGGGCCTGCGCGACCTGCGCAACACGCCGCTGGAGCCCGCGGTCGACGGCGTCCAGATCCACGCCAACATCGCCGAGCAGATCCTCCTGGGCCAGTACCTGGAGCGGCCCGGCAGCGCGGACCGCGTGGAGGCCGCCGCGACCTTGGCGGCGGGCCTGCTCCTGCTGCTCCTGCTCCAGATCCTGGGCGCGGCCTGGTCGGCGCCGGTCGTGCTCACCATGGTCGGCGGGGCGCTGTGGGCGTCCTGGCACGCCTTCACGCGCTGGCACTGGGTGCTCGACCCGGTCTTCCCCGTGGTGACCTTGCTGGGCGTCTACATCGCCTTCGTCGCCTGGGCCGTTCGCGGTGGCCAGTGGCAGCGCTGGGCGAGTGCGCCACGGGTGCGCGCGGCGGCGCTGCAGCAGGCCTGGCTGGCGAGCCAGCAGTTCCTGGGAAACGAACCCGGCCAG
>CAZTZW010000172.1:0-6190 GCA_964618085.1 uncultured Elusimicrobia bacterium | reverse complement strand
GACGGAGAAGAGCACCGTGCCGCCGTTCTTGGGCGAGCCGAGCTTGGCGAAGGCCTCGCCGCCCTCCCGGACGATGAACGGAAGCATCGAGACCGTCTCCACGTTGTTGACCACGGTGGGCTTGGCCATGAGGCCGGCGACCGTCGGGAAGGGCGGGGGCTGGCGCGGCCAGGCCTTCTTGCCCTCCATGCTCTCGAGGAGCGCCGTGTCGAGGCCGGAGATGTAGGCGCCGGCGCCCCGCATCAAGGAGATGCGGGTCTTCTTGAAATAGCCGGCCTTCTCGGCCTCGGCCAGCGCCCGCTCCAAGATGGAATGCTGGTTCTGATATTCGCCGCGGATGAAGATGAAGGCCTCGGCGCAGCCGATGGCGTGGGAGCCGATGAGGATGCCCTCGATGAGCTGATGAGGGTTGCGCGTGAGGAGCACGCGGTCCTTGTAGCAGCCGGGCTCGCTCTCGTCGGCGTTGACCACGAAGTAGCGGACCGGCGCCTTCTCCACGGGCGGCACCGTCTCCCACTTCAGGGCGGTCGGGAAGCCCGCGCCGCCCAGGCCGCGCAGGTTGGACTTCTTGACCTCGCCGACGATGTCGGCCGGCGCCATGCCCAGAGCCTTCTCGTAGGCCGCGTAGCCGCCGAGCTTCTTGTAGGCCTCCAGCTCGTGCAGCTTAGCCTCGCCGAAAGACTTGGTGAGGACCGCGCCGGGACCGGGCGTCTCGGCCTTCAGCGACGGGACCGCCTGGCCCGCGAGGACCTTGGCGATGTTCTCGTCGGTGCCGGCGCCCACCAGCTTGTCGTCGACCAGCAGCGCGGGCGTCTGCTCGCAGGCGCCCAGGCACTCCATGGTCTCCCAGGAGAACTTCCCATCGGGCGTGGCCTGCTTCTCGGGGACGCCGAGCTTCTCCGTCAGGCACTTCTCGGCGCGGTCGGAGCCGCCCATCCAGCAGGACAGACCGTGGCAGACGCCGACGCGCGTCGCGCCGGTCTTCCACTGCGTGAAGGTCGGGAAGAAGGTGGCGACGCCCCAGACGTGGGAGAAAGGGAGGTTGAAGATCTCGGCCACGCGCGCGGCGGCCGCCGGCTCGACGCAGCGGTGCCATTCCTGGACCGAGCGCAGGGCCTCGAGGAGCCCCATGTTCGTGTAGGGGTACTTCTTCGTCCAGGCGACGAGGGCCTTCTCCTGCTCGGGAGTGAAGGCGGCGGCGGTCTTGGCGGCGGCGGAAGGCGTCATATCAGCGGTCCAGTTCCCCGGCGATCATGTTGACGGAGCCGAAGGTCGGGATGATGTCGGCGATCATCGAGCCTTCGAGCAGCTTGGGCAGGGCGGCCATGATGTACAGGCACGGCGGTCTGCAGCGGACCCTCCACGGCCCGTCCTTGACCCCGTCCGAGACGACGTGGAAGCCCAGCTCGCCGTTGCCCCCCTCCACGGCCATGTAGGTCTCGCCGGCGGGGATCTTCATGCCCCAGGACCACATCACCAGCTCGAAGTGGTTCATGAGGCCCTCGATGGAGCCGTAGGTGCGTTCCTTGGGCGGCAAGGTGACCGCGTGCGTGCCGCCGCGCACCGAGGCCATCGCCTCGGGGCCCATGCCCTCGAGCGTCTGGTCCACCTTGGCCGCGTACTTGCGCAGGAGCGCGACGTCGCCGTGCTTGCCCGCGTCCTGGTACTCGAAGGCGTGCTTCATCTCCACCGGCTCCAGGGAATGCTTGCCGGCGGGGATCTTCTCCAGGCACTGCTCGACCAGGCGCAGGGACTGCTCGATCTCGGCCATGCGGCAGAGATAGCGGTCGTAGTTGTCGCCGGTGGAGCCGACGGGGATGTCGAAGTCGAGACGGTCGTAGACCAGGTAGGGATGGGCGCGGCGCACGTCGTAGGGCACGCCGGTGGAGCGCAGGAAAGGGCCGGTGATGCCGTAGGCCAGCGCGGTCTCCTTCGTGACGATGCCGGTGCCTTCCATCCGGTCCATGAAGATTCGGTTGCGGCTGAGCAGCTTGTCGCTCTCGGCCACGGCCTCGCGGACCTGGGCGGCGACGACCGCGAAGCGCGCGGCGAAGTCGGCCGGAAGGTCGCCCTTGACGCCGCCCACGCGCGTGAAGTTCGTGGTGATGCGCGCGCCGGTCAGGGCGTCGACGAGCTGGTACAGGTACTCGCGCGCCTTGATCATGTACAGGAAGACGGTGAAGGCGCCCAGCTCCATCGCGGAGGCGCCGACGCAGGTGAGGTGGTCGGTGACGCGCGAGATCTCGCAGGCGATGGTCCGCACGTACTGGCCGCGCTCGGGCACCGTGATGCCCGCCAGCTTCTCCGCCGCGAGCGCGTAGCCGACGTTGTTGATGAGCGGGGACACGTAGTTGAGGCGGTCCGTCCACGGCACCACGTTGTTCCAGGTCTCGGTCTCGGCGTGCTTCTCGAAGGCCCGATGCAGGTAGCCGATCTCGCAATCGGCCTTCACGATGCGCTCGCCCTCGAGCTCCAGGATGAGGCGCACGACGCCGTGCATCGCGGGGTGCTGCGGGCCCATGTTCAGCAGGAAGGTCTTCTGGCTCATTCGCCGCTCAAAGTGGGCTTGAGGATGTTGAACGACGGCGAGCCGGGAAGCGCGCCGTCCTTCGGTCCGATGAGGGGCTGGCGCTTGGCGATGGGGTAGTCCTTGCGCAGGGCGTGGCCCTTGAACTCCTCGTACATAAGGAGGCGCTTGATGCCCGGGCGGTCCGTGAAGCCCACGCCATACATGTCCCAGACCTCGCGCTCGAGCCAGTCGGCGACGGGCCACACGCCGGCGACGGAGCGCAGCACCGGCTCGAGGTCGACCGCGCAGTGGACCTCGACGCGGCCGCCGTCGAGGCCGGTCGCGGGGTCGAGCTTCATGAGGCGGTAGATGACGTCGAAGCGATGGGGGCGGCCCTGCCCGAAGTAGTCCGCGCAGGTCAGGTCCACCAGGACGTTGAAGCCCTCGTCGCGGAGCTTGGCCAGCTCCTCGAGGTTGGAGGCGGCGGGGACGTCGCGGCGCTCGCCGCGGACCAGGTCAGAGCTCACGGACGTGCCCCCTCTCCTTGGCGATCTTCTCCTGCAGCAAGGTCAGGCCCTGGATGACGGTCTCCGGGCGCGGCGGGCAGCCCGGGATGTAGAGGTCGACCGGGACGATGGTGTCGATGCCCTGCACCGTCGAATAATTATTGTAGAAGCCGCCGGTGCACGTGCACACGCCGAACGCGACGACCCACTTGGGGCGCGGCATCTGGTCGTAGATGCGGCGCAGGACCGGAGCCATCTTGTGCGAGATGGTGCCCACGACCATCAGCACGTCGGCCTGGCGCGGCGAGAAGCGCGGGAAGCCCGCGCCGAAGCGGTCCATGTCGTAGTGCGAGGCGGCGGTGGACATGAACTCCATGCCGCAGCAGGCGGTGACGAAGGGATACTGGAAGATGGAGTACTTGCGCGCCCAGCCGAGGGCGGCGTCGAGCTGGGTCGTCATCGTGCCCGCGGGCGCGGCTTCGTCTATCTGCATTCGAGGATACCTTTGCGCCAGAAATAACCGAGCATGAAGAGCACCAAGGCGGTGAAGCCCGTGATGGCCGCGAGCGTGACCTCGTCGAGCGCGGGCCGGCTCAGCGCCCAGGGCAGGAGGAACGCCAGGTCCACGTCGAAGACCACGAAGAGCACGGCGAAGCGCCAATAGAGCACCGTCATATGCTCGTTGGCCGGGGCGAGCGGGGGCAGGCCCGTCTCATAGGGCATGTCGGCGTCGCCTTCGCGGCGCGAGCGCGGCCCCAGGAGCTTGCCCGAGTTGGCGAACGCGGTGACGATGAGCAGGACGGCCGCCGCGTTGAGCAGGAGGGCGAGGAGGTTCACGGTCACAGCGGCCCTCCCGAGAGCAGCCACGGCGCCAGGCCCATGAGCAGCGCGCCGGCCGCCAGCGCGACGACGAGACCCGTCCCGCGGCCGGGGGCCTTCGAGGCGCCGGAGGGTTCCTCGAAGTACATCGCGCGCACGAGACCGAGGTAGAAGCCCAGCGAGACGAGGCTGGCGAGCGCGGCGACGCCCGCGGCGCCCAGCTTGCCGGCCTGGACGGCCTGCCACAGCACCAGGAGCTTGGCGAAGAAGCCGCCCGTGGGCGGGATGCCGGCCAGCGAGAAGAGGAGGACCGCCATGCCCCCCGCCAGCCACGGCGCGCGGCGCGCGCAGCCCGCGAGCTCGGCGCGCGTGCCCAGTCCGGAGGACTTCAGGAAGGCGAACGCCCCGTTGCTCATGAACGCGTAGGCCGCGAGGTAGTAGAGGAGGGCCGTCGCGCCGTCGTTCGACAGCCCGCGGGCCGCCCAGGCGCCGACGCCCAGGATGAGCAGGCCCGCGTGCGAGACCGAGGAGTAGGCCAGCAGGCGGGCGAGCCCTTGCTGGCGCAGGGCCATCACCGCGCCGACGAGCGCCGTGAGCGCGCCGAGGGCGGGCAGCCACTCGATGAAGCGCGCGCCCGGCGCGAGCTGGCACAGGCGCATCAGAAGGAGCACCGCCGCCGCCTTCATCGCCGTCGAGAAGAAGCCCGAGACCTCGGGGTCGGAGGCCTCGTAGGCGTCGGGGAGCCAGAAGTGGAGCGGGACCGCGCCGATCTTGAACAGCGCGGCGGCGGCCATGAGCGCCAGACCCGCCTGCGCCCGCCCGGTGACGAGCATCGGACTCGGCCCGAAGCCGCTCGTCGCCGCGTACCACAGCGCCATGCCCAGGAGGAACAGCGCGCCCGCGACGCCGCCGGCGAAGAAGTACTTCACCGCGGCCTCCAGGCGCCGGCTCTCCGCGCCGCGGGAGCGCGCCACGAGCAGATAGGCCGGCAGGGACATGAACTCGAGCGCCACGAAGAGCATGACGAGGTTGGCCGCCGAGGCGAGCAGGAGCATGCCGAGCGTCGAGCCGAGGAAGAGCGCGGCGCGCGCGTCGTCGCCGTCGAGCCACAGCGCCATGGGCAGGGCCCCGAGCAGGATGACGGCCTGCCAGGCGCGGCCCGTCGCGTCGGAGGTGATGAGCGGGGGCAGACCCTGGCCCAAGGCGACGCCCTGCAGGAGCAGCAGGGCCGCGCCCAGCGCCAGCAGCGCCGCGCCGCGCATGAGCGCGGCCGGACGACGCGGCAGGAAGCCCATGCCGAGCGAGCCGATGACGCCCGCCGCCAAGGCCGCCGAGGGATAGAGGACGTTCATCTCACCAGCCCCCGCAGGGACGGCTCCAGCGCGGCCAGCCAGGGCCGGGGCGCCAGGCCGATCCAGAGCATGAGCGCGCACAGCAGCCAGAGCAGGGTCTTCTCGCGGCCGTTCAGGTCGGCGACGTCCGCGCTCTTGGAGCCCGGACCCTCCGCGCCCCAGAACACCGCCTGGAAGGCGGGCAGCGCGTACGCCGGGGCCAAGGTGACGCCGACGCCGGCCGTCACGGCGAGGATGGGCAGCACCGTCATCGCCCCCGAGAGCGCGAGGAACTCGCCCACGAAGCCGTTGAGGCCGGGCAGGCCGATGGAGGAGAGCAAGGAGAAGCCGAAGAAGAACGTGAGCCAGGGCGCGCGCGCCGCCAGGCCGCCGAAGTCGCCGAGCCCGCGGCGGTGCGTGCGCTCATAGAGGAAGCCGACCAGCAGGAACAGCGCGCCGGTCGTGATGCCGTGATTGAGCAGCTGCAGGCTCGCCCCGGCCAGGCCGTGCGGGGTGCGCGAGAAGGCGCCGAGCACGCAGAAGCCGAGATGGGCCACCGAGGAATAGGCGATGAGGCGCTTGAGGTCGTTCTGGGCCATGGCGCACAGCGCGCCGTACACCGTGCTGAACGCCGCCAGGCCGCCGATGAGGGGCAGCGCGTCCCAGGAGAGCTCTGGGAACAACGGGATGGCGATGCGCAGCAGGCCGTAGACGCCCATCTTGAGCATGACGCCCGCGAGCATCACCGAGCCGGCGGCCGGCGCCTCGGTATGGGCGTCGGGCAGCCAGGTGTGCAGCGGCGCCAAGGGTATCTTCACCGCGAAGCCGGCCACCAGCCCCCAGAACGCCCAGGCCGGGAAGCTCGAACGGAGCTGCTCGAGCGCCGCGAGGTCCCAGCTCCACGCGCCCGTGGCCCCGTGCTTGGCGGTGACCAAGGCGAGGATGCCCAGGAGCATGAAGATGGAGCCGGCGAAGGTGAACAGGAAGAACTTGATACTGGCGTACACCCGACGCGGACCGCCCCA
>CAZTZW010000171.1:0-6221 GCA_964618085.1 uncultured Elusimicrobia bacterium | reverse complement strand
GGCGTAGAAGACCTCCGGAGCGCCCTCGCCGGCGCGCAGCGCGACGACGGAGGTCTCCGCGCGCTTGACGCGGTTCTGCACCGCCTCGACGATGCGGCGCAGCTCCGGAGAACGGATCACGTCGGCGATGCGGCCGGGGCGGTCCGGCACGCGCACGCTCAGGATGCGCGCCGCGGTCGCATTGACGTAGAACACCGAGCCGTCGAAGCCCGCCAGCAGCACGCCCTCGGGGATGTTCTTGACCAGGGCGTCCATCTTGGCCTTCTCCTCCATGATCCGGTCGATCTGGATCTCCTGGAAGGTCTTCACCTTCGCCGCCATGGCGTTGAAGGTCGCGCCCAAGGTGTCGAGCTCGCCCCACCCCAGCGAGGGCACCGGGCGCTGGAAGTCGTTTCGGGCGATGCGTTCGGCCGCGGCGATGAGGGTGGTCACGGGCTGGAGGAGCTTCGCGCTCAAGCCGTAGGCGCCGGCGGCCACGAGCAGGCACAGCGAGACGAAGAAGGCGGTGGCCCGCGCCGCGGCCATCTCCGAGCTGGCGTAAGCCTCGCGGCGGCTCTGCATGCTCACGGCGCGCAGTCCCGTGGCCGGCGCCAGCGCGAAGGCGGCGATATAGTGGTCGTCGGCGCCCGGCAGGTCGTCGAGCCAGCCGTCCTTGTCCTTCGTGCTCAGCTTCCAATCCTTGCCCGGGGGCTCGTCGCCCAGGCCGGGCACGGGCCGGCCCTCGTGGTCCACGAACAGGATCTTCCCGCGGCCCGAGGCGCCCTTGGAGAGCTTGGCCAGGCGGCGCCCCAGGGTCCGCAGCGAGTAGGCGATGTACATCGTGCGGCCGTCCACGAGAGGGTGGGCCGCAGGCAGCATGGCCACGCCGTTGACGACGTAGGGGGAGCCGAGCATCAAGCGGTTCATGCTCAGGCGGTCCACCACGGCCTCCTCCTTCGTGCGGTCGGCCAGCGCGTCGGCGGCGAAGAACTCGGGATCGGCGAAGCGGAGGGTCTCGCGGCCGTCGACGTCGAGGAGTGCGACCAGGGCCACGTTCGGGTCGCTCGCGGCGGCCTTGCGCAGGGCGGCGGTCTCCAGCTTCTCGCTCCCGCGCGCGAGATCGATGTCCTCCACCACGACCATGCTGCGGTTGAGCTGCTCGGCCGTGCGCTCGGCCACGTCGGCCGCGAGCACCGCCATACGGGTGTGCAGAGCCTTCGCGTTGTCGGCCAGCGCCTGACGCTGGGTGAGCATCCAGACGCCGAGCGCCAGCACGGGCAGCATGGCGAAGAGCAGGAGGATGAGGAAGAAGCGCGCGAATAGCTTCATGGGTCGGGCCGGACTATACCATTACGGGCCCCGGCGGGAGCGGGGGAGCGAAAGTCATCACGAGGCGCGCGCCGCGGTCCTTGTTGTTGGCGGCTTCGGCGTCGCCGCCCCACCGCCGCATCGTCCGGCGCACGATGGAGAGGCCCAAGCCCGCCCGGCCCTTGCGCGGGCTGGCGAAGGGCTCGAAGCGGCGTTCCAGCCACAGGCCGGGATAGCCGGGGCCGTCGTCGGTGAACTCGACGCGCAGGGCCCCGTCGGGCGTCTTGGACGCCTTGACCGCGAGCTTTCCGCCCTTGGGCACGGCCTCCAGCACGTTGCGCAGGACGTGATAGACGAGGACGCGCAGCGGCCCGGGCTCGTGGAGGGCGTCGGGCAGGCCGCGCGCGATGTCGCGCGTCACGGTGATGCCGCGCTTGCGCAGGGCCGGCTCCCACGCCGCCAGCGCCTGCTCGAGCGCGGGGACCACGGGAGCGGGATCCACGGCGGCGGGGCCTTCCGCCAAGGCGAGCTCGATGGAGGCCAGGGAGTCCACCGCCGAGCCGATGGACGCGGCGGCCAGCCGCACCAAGGACTTCGGGCCGGGCTTGAGCGGGGCGGCGGAAAGGCGGCGCAGGTGCGCGTAGGCGGCCTCGACGGACGGGCGGACCAGGCGCATGAGGCGGCCCCAGCCCGGGTCGAGGATGGGCTCGAGGGGCGGAGAGACGAACTCCGGCAGGTCGGGGAGGGCCGGCTCCTCGATGACGAGCGGATCCTCGGCGCCCAACGGCTGCCCGCCCTGCGCGCGGACGGAGGAGAGCGCCGTCTCCAGCGCGTCGACCTTCCCGCGCAAAGTCTGCTCGCGCTCATCGGAAAGGACCTTGAGCTTCTCGAGCTCGCGGCGCAAGGACGCCGTCACGGCGTGGGCGCGTCCGGCCTCCTCTTCGGCGTGCCGGGCTTCCTGCGCCGCCGATGCGACCGAGGCGCGCGCTTGGGAGGACTCCACGCGCCGCTCGCGCTCGAGCTGCTCCAAGCGCAGCAGGGAGGTCTCCAGGCGGGCGCGCAGAGGGTCCACGTCGGCCTTGGCCTTCGCCTCGCGCGCGCCGGCCTCCGCCGCGGCCCGGTCGAGCGCCGCGTGGGCCGAGCGCAGCTCGCGGCGCAGGGCGTCCTCGATGGCCCGCCGGGCGCCGTCGGACTCGGCGGCGCCCTGCTCGGCCTTGCGGCGGAGGGACTCCAGGCGCACGCGCTCCGCGCCCATGAGGGTCAGGCGCTCTTCGAGGGAGGCGCAGCGCGCCTCGAGCTCCAAGCGGGACTTGCGCGCCTCCTCCTCAGCCTCGGCGCGCGCCTGCTCAGGAGCGCCCGATGGGGGACGCTTGGCCAGCTCGCGCCGCAGAGCCTCGGCTTCCGCGCGCGCGGCCATGGCCTCCTCGCGGCGCTCGGCGGCCTCGCGAGAGAGCTCCTCGACGCGTCCCCGCGCCGCTTCCAGCGCGGCCCGCAGGGACGCCTCGGCGGCGCCGCGCGCGGTCTCGGTGAGGTCCGGCGCCGGCTCCACGCCCGCCTCGCGGCGGAAGGCGTCGAGGAACGCCGCCGCCTCGTCGAGCCCGTGCCGCGCCCGGCCCTTGCGCTCGCTCACAGGAGCTCGCTGCCGGCCTCGGCGGAGCCGAGCTTGATCTCGCCTTTGGCGGCCAGCTCGCCGCGCGCGTCGAGGACCTTCGAGCGGGCCTCGAGCACCTTGTCGCGCGGCTGCGGCGAGGAGAGGATGTCGCGCACCAGCTCGCGCGGGCCCTCGGGCAGCTCGGCGAGCACCCGGTCCACGACGCCGACGGGCACCCCGCGCAGGGCGTAGCCCCAGGAGTCGTAGGGCACGGCGCCGATGAGGCGGCGAAGCTCGACGGGGTTGAGGGTCTCGAGGTCCTCGATGGTGAAGAGGTGCCGCTCGACGTCCGCGACCCCCTCGTGGTCGCGCAAGGTCAGCCGGCCGAGGAGGTCGGAGCGCGTATCGATCGGTACGCGGCTCAGGATGCGGCCGAGGCGCTCGGTGCCCTGCAGCCCGTGCTCCACCGACCGTTTGAGACGCTCCTCGATCTCGGAGAGACGCTCGGGGTCGGCGACCCGCAGCTTGAGGAGCTTCGCCGACACCTCGGCCTGGAAATCACCGGGCAGCAGCGAGAAGGCGCGGGAGGCCGCCTCCGGCATGGCCTCGGCGAGATACCCCATGACCAGGGCGACGTCCTCAGGCTTCTCTCCGGCCAGCGCGTGCGCGCAGTGCGCGGGGTCGCGGTCGAGGAGGAAGTCGAAGCGCCGTCCCAGCGCGGGGACCGCCTCGCCGTCGGGACCGGCCGTCGTTCCCGCGTCGGCGCCGGCGTCGAGGAGGCCCGGAGGAGCGCCCGGGACGAGCTCGGGCAGCGGCTCGCCGGCGGGCAGGGCTTCCTCGTCAGAGGCGCGGCGGGCACCCAGCTCGGTCGCGAACACGCGGGCGGCGCGCACGAAGAACGCTCCGCCGATCATCACGAGGAGCACGGCCACCAGCGCGGCGGCGCCGGCGTATGCCGCGCGCCGCAGGCTTTGCGGGTCGGCGAAGGCGTTCTCCCAGGCGGGCCGGAAGGAGGCGCGCACGATGGCGAGGGTGTCCCCGCGGGAACCGTCGATCATGAGCAGGTTGGGGAGTATTTGGGAGACCTCCCGGACCTTCTCGTCGCTGAGGGTGCTGTCGAGCACCACGCTGGCTTGTATCTGCTTGATCTCGAAGCCGTTGTCGCGCTGGCTCTGCTCGTGGTCCTTCTGGGTGAACTGCGGCTCGGCGGCGGGCGGCGGCGTCGCCGGGGTCTTGCCGATGCTGCCGCCCGGCATGACCGGCTCGATGGCCTTGGCCTTCGCGTAGCCGGGCAGGTCGAGGATGCGGGCGGCCTCGCCGCTCGTCATGGCCGTACGGTCGAGGGGAGAGACGATGGTGGTCTCGGTTCGCAGTTGGGAGCGTTCGCCCTTGACCTCGACGAGCACCTTGGAGCGCCCGGGGCCGAGGATGGCGTCGAGGGCCTCGCGCGCGCGCGAGGCCAGACGCTCGGAGGCCAGGGCCTCCTCCGCGTCGACGGCCGCGGCGACTCCCGCGGGGAGCGCCGCCAATATCACGGTCAGACCGAGCCACCTCATATGGCCCTTAAGGATACCCGGTCAACCCGGCTTCCCTATTAAGGATTTGTTATCCGCGGGGGGGGGGTGGGGGCCGGCGCCCGCCCGTAGGGGAGGACGAAGTGGAAGCGGCTGCCGCGGCCGGGCTCGGAGGTCACGCCGATGCGTCCATGATGCATGTCGATGATCGCCTTGGAGATGGCCAGTCCCAGGCCCGCCCCGCCCGCCTTCAAGGGGTTGCGCACGCGCTCGAACGGCGCGAAGATGCGCGGCAGAGCCTCGGCGGGGATGCCCACGCCGGTGTCGGCGACCGCGCACTCCAGTCCGTCGTGCACGCGCTTGACCGTGACCATGACGCGCCCGCCCGCCCGGGTGAACTTGACCGCGTTGGAGACCAGGTTGGTCACCACCTGGGTGACTAGGTCCGGGTCGGCGCCGAGGGCCGGGAGGTCGGGGTCGCTCTTGAACTCCACGGCCTTGCCCTCCTCCTCGGCCCGGACCTTGAGGAACAACACGGTGTCCTCGACGAGCCTCGACACATCCGTCAGCCGCGGGTGATAATCGAGCTTGCCGCGCTCGATCTTGGCCATGTCGAGGAGGCTCGTGACGAAGTGCGTCAAGCGCGCGGCGTTCTCGCGCACCCGCTCGAGCTGCCGCCGCTCCTCCTCGGTGAGCCCCCGCGCGTCGCGCAGCAGCGCCTTGACGTAGCTCTCGATGGCGCCCAGGGGCGAGCGTAGTTCGTGCGTCACCGAGGCGACGAAGGTTCGCTTCAGGTCGTCGAGCTCGCGCAGGCGGGCGCTCATGTCGTTGAGGCCCCGGGCCAGGCGCGCGACCTCGTCGGAGCCCTCCTCCGGGACGCGGACCGTGAGCTTGCCCGCCCCGATCTCCTCCAGCGCCCGCTCCAGGGCCACCAGGCGCGAGGACATCGTCCAGCTCAGCGGCACGCTCAGCAGCACGCCCAGCAGGAGCACGACGGACGCGGCGCGCCCGAGGTCGCGGGCCAGCACGCGATACGCCTGCTGGAGGCGCTCGTCGAGGACGCGCCGCGAGAAGACGACCTCCGCGGACGTGTCCGGCGAGCCTTCACGCGCCGCCACGGAGACCATCTCCACCCGCGTCGGCTCGCTGGCCGGAGGGGGGATGGCGTCGCGATGGCTCTCCCAGCGCCCGCCCACCCGCGCGCGCGTGAAGAGGACCTCCTTTCGGTCGCGGTCGAGGTAGGCCAGGTAGTCCAGCAGCATCAGCGGGTCCCGCGCGAGTTGGGACTCCTCGGCCATGGCGCGCACGTTCTCCATGAGCAGGCGCACTTTCTCATCCTCGGAGCGGCGCAGGGAACGACGCTCGATGGCGACGAAGACGGCCGCGCAGGCGCCAGCGGCGGATGCCACCGCGAGAGCCAGGATGAGCGCGAGCTTGACCCGGATGCTCATCGCTAGCGCCTCGGGCGGCGGCGGTCGATGCGCTCCAGCGCCTTGCGGGCCTGGGCGTTCTCGGGGTCGATCTGCAGGATGCGGATGAACATCGCGGTCGCCTGCAGGTACTCGCCGCGCGCGTAGTGCTCGACGCCCTTCTGGTAGAGGCGCTCGACGTCGCGCGGGTCGCCCGCGGCGGCCTTGCCCTTGATGACGGCGGCCGGCGGGGGCGCCACAGGGGGCTGCGCCGGCGCGACGGGCGGCGCCTGGACGGTGACGGGCGCCGTCAGCGGCACCGCGGGGGTAGTGGAGACCGGCGCCGGCGCCGTCAGCGGCACCGCAGGAGTGGTAGAGGCCGGCGCCGTCGCCGCCGGCTGCGCCCCGGCGCCGTCGATG